>DASPQQ010000145.1:0-2530 GCA_035624885.1 Bryobacteraceae bacterium
CCCGAAGTAATCGCGTTCTTCAGCTTGCCGGCTGTGTCGTAGAGATAGAGATGTCCCCAGCCGCTGCGTTCGGAAAACCAGATGATTTCATCCGATGCCGCCAGATAGCGCCAGTTCACCGCGCCATTGCCCGATTCGAAAAACGTCGGCACCGATTCTTCAAGCACATCCCGCACCGCGCCCGTGGCCGCATCGGCGATGCGAAGCTGCTCGGTCTTGTGATCGCGCGAAGTTGAAAGGAACGCGAGATGGCTTCCGTCTTCGCTCCAGCCCACATCCGACCACGCCGTGCCCCGGCACGCCACGTCGTCGCACAGGCTCGAACGATGCTGATCGGGCGGCAGCTGAATCCGCACGACCCTGGCGGCGTCCACGTCGATCACCACGCGCTGGATCGTCGTGACCGTCGAATCGCCCGGCAGCGGATACTTCCACGCCTTCAGCTCCGGATGCCCCACTTCCGTTTTCACCAGGTACATCTCGCCCACGCCGCGCTGATCCTGCTGGAACGTTGCGAGCTTCTTCGAATCCGGCGACCACGAGAGGATGGCCCGATCGCTGCTGGTCCAGCCGGCGTTGTCGGTTGCGTAGCCGAAATCCTTCACGCCATCCGTCGTGAGCTGCGTCTCTTTCCCGGTCGAGATATCGCGCACCCAGAGATTCCAGTCGCGAATGAACACCGCGCGTTTTTTGTCCGGCGAAAGCGTCTGGTTGCGGTTCTCCGGCGCCGCCGGATCGCACCTGGTGCCCGCGAGATCGCAGGTGAACCTTTTGCCTTTCGCCGTCACGGTCACGCTCCGCGCATCGATCTGGCTGACATTCAGATGCGCCGCATCTTCCGAAAGCGCCGCCGCAACCTTCGCCTGATCGAACGCCGGCGTACTCGCCCTTCGCGCCGTATCGAAGACAAAGAAGCTGACGCCCTTCTCAGTGTTCGTGCTGTACCAGAAGCGGTCGTCCGAAATCCAGTTGGGCCGCACTCCGCCGTGCAGCACCAGCGGCGCCGTATTGTACGGCATGAATTTCTCGGCGTTCGCATAATCCGCGGCGGTCAATGCCCGCGGCTGCTGCGCGAGAAGAGGCGCGGCGATCAACAGGCAGAAAAAGCGAAGACTCACTCCGGCATTATCGCGAATCTTCGCCCGCGGGTGTACCCGCTCCCGCCGTCAGAAAACCTTCCGGCTCTCGAGATTCGCCTCAATGTCTTTCCGGTCCTTCCACACCGGCCGCATCTGCTTCTTCGAGAACAGCGGCAATTGATCGTCCACATGCTTCGAGCCTGGTTTCGACCAGTTGCCGTAACCCAGAAGCGCTTCGGCGTGAATCGGCGTCGAGAACTCCACTACCGCGAAGAACGTGTCGCCGGCCCGCCCCTGCGCCTTGCCGTCAACAAACGGCGTCAGGTCCATCGTCCGGATCGCGCCCATCATCGAAGGCGCGCCGTTGCCCGGCAGATCGGTATTGCCGCGCCGCACACGTGCCACGTCGCCCCACTTCACGTGCAGCGTGCCGTACTGCTGCTGCAGTTCGCCCGCGACCTTGTCCAGCGCAGCCACTGCCTTTGCCGGATCCTTGAATCCGCGCGGCGTATCGAGCGGGTGGTGCTCATCGCTCGGAACCGCATAGCCGCCAATCGACGCGAACCCGTTCCCAGCCGCGAGCAGGAAGCGATAGAACAGCAGCGTTCCGTCGCTTTCGTTATCCGCCGCCCGATCCCACGCCGCGAGCACATCGGCCGCCTTTTTCGCGCGCTCCGTGCCCATCCTGCGCGCCAGCGCGATCAGATCGTCGGCAAACTGATCCGCCGTCTCCACGTGCGTCGAAAGCTTCCCGGCCTTCACGTCTTCAAACGTCATCTTCTTTGCCGGCGACAAGGTCCGGATCCCGCGCTGCGCGCGCGTCGTGATGCCCACCGGCGGCGCCAGATACGGCGCGAACTTCGATGAATCGAGCAGCATCGGATAGGCCGAAGTCCACGGTGTATCGTTGCTGTTCTGCACCCAGCCCGTCGGCGGATCGATCACCTTCGGCAGCTGATCGTAAGGAATGATCTTCGAGTAATCCCAGATCAGCTCCGATTTATCCCCCGGCACCACGCCGCCCCAGAATTTATAATCGCCCTTCGGCCGCACCGGCACCGCGGCGTTGTACAGATACTCGATGTGCCCGTCGCGATCCGCATAGGCCGTATTGAACAGCGGTAGTTGCTGCATCCGCACCGCATCCTGCCATTCGTTGAAATTCTTCGCGAGGCCCATCCTCCAGAACTGTTCGAACAGGCGCGGCCGGTCGAGCGCCGCCACACGCAGCGCGATCGCCGTGCCGTCATGATCCACCACCAGCGGCCCATGTATGGACTTGCGGATCGTCAGCGTCTCCTCCCGCATCGAGCCGTCCTTCTGCTTCACCCTGATCGTTTCCTTCGAAACCTGGAACGGCTTTACCTGCCCATCGAGCACATAGCCGTTGTCTTTGAGCGTCAGGCGGTAAAGATCGGCGCCGTCGGGGTTGTTGGTCGTCTGCGTCCATC
>DASPQQ010000146.1:0-6093 GCA_035624885.1 Bryobacteraceae bacterium
AAGGGAAATTGCCGCTGATATAGGGATCGGCGAGGTATTGCTCCTGGCCGAGTTTGCCATCGGCCGAGCCGCCGAGGATGGAACTGACCGGCGTTACGCTGCGCTGGCGATTGCCGTTGAAGCCGAGTTTGGGATCGAAGGCGCCTTTGGCGCTGGTCACGTTGTAGTTGGCTTCTTCGACCAGAATCCTCGAGACGGCGAGGTCGCGATCAGCGGCGAGGACGCGCTGGATGGCTTCGTTGAGGCTGATTTGCGTGATGCCGAGAACGCCGACACGCGGCGGCGTGGCGATGCGGTTCAGCGGAGGGACAGTTTCGGTCTGGGCGCAGACGAGCGCTGCGCAGAGAAGGGCGACAATTGGCGATTTCATGCCGCAGGTACCTCTTTGTCTGGTACGATCGCGGCGGCTTTGGGTTTGCGTTTGGGCAGCAGGTTCGAGAAGAATCTTCCGATGCGTTTGTAGACGGCCGATTCGGCGATGTCCTCGAAGAGCGAATAGAAGACCGGGACGGCGAGGAGCGTGAGCAGGAGACAGAGCGTCTGGCCGCCGGCGACGAGCACGCCGATGGAGCGGTTGGTGGCGGCGCCGACACCGTTCGAAACAATGAGCGGGATCATGCCGGCGACGAGCGCGATGGTGGTCATGAGGATGGGGCGGAGGCGATCGCGATTGGCCTGAACGATGGCGTCGTAGCGGTTGAGGCCACTGGCGCGCAGGCCGTTGGTGTGGTCGATCTGGAGAATGGCGTTCTTCTTGACAATGCCGAAGAGCAGAAGCAGGCCGAGGCCGGAGAAGATATTGACGGTCTGGTGCATGACGAGCAGCGAGACGATGCCGAACGGAATGGCGAGCGGCAGCGTGAGCAGGATCGTGATGGGGTGAATGAACGACTCAAACTGCGCGGCGAGCACGATGTACATGAAGATGAACGTGAGCGCGAAGGCGAGCAGGAAGTAGAAGCCGGCGCGGCCGAGTTCGCGCGAGGCGCCGGTGGTGCCGGCGTGGTATTCGGGGTCCATGTGGAGTTCGGCGGCGGCCTGATTGAGAGCGGTCAGGATGGCGGTCTGGGAGCCGCCGGGACTGACGTTGGCGCTGAGCGTGACCTGGCGCTGGCGATTCAGACGATTGACGGCGGAGGGTCCGGAGCCGGCTTTGATGGAGACGACTTCATCGAGACCGACGGAGCCGCGTTTCGATGAGGGGACGGTCATGCGGCGCAGACCTTCTTCGGTGGTGCGGAACTGTTCGAGGGCGCGGACGCGGACGTCATACTGATCGTCGCCGGCATTGAAGGTGGAGGCGACCTGACCGGCGACGAGGGTGTTGAGAGCCTGTTCGATGTCCTGCACGGAGACGCCGAGGTCGGCGGCGCGGGGACGGTCGATGACGAGCCGGACTTCGGGATTGCCGGAGCGCTGGGTGGTGTCGGGGTCGGTGGCGTCGGGGATCCTGGCCATCTTCGCGAGAAGGGCGTCGGAGTACTTCTGGAGTTTGTCGAGATCGGGGCCTTCGACGAAGAACTGGACGTCGGCATTGCTCTGGTTGCCGCCCACGCTCGAGACGTTTTCGACGCTCGAATGGATGCCTGCGCCGTACTTCCTGATGAGCTTGCGGACGGCGGTCATGGTGCCGACCTGGGAGGCATCGCGTTTCTCGATGTCGACGAGCTTGACGTAGATGGAGGAGCTGTTGACGGTGGCGTCGAGGCCTCCGCCGGCCGTCATGAGCGTGTGTTCGACGCCGGGGAGATTGCGGATATCCTGGGCGACGCGTTCGGAGAGCGCGGTGGTGGCGGCGAGCGAAGTGCCTTCGGGAAGGCGAACCTGGACGTTGAACTGGGACTGGTCGTCGACAGGAAGGAAGTTTTTGCCCACGAACATGAAGAGCGGGACGATGCTCAGCACGACGAGAACGCAGAGGCCAAGGATGGCGTAGCGGTGCGCGAGCGACCACTTCAGCATGCGGGTATAGACGGAATCGATGTGGTGGAAGAGGAAGGACTCTTTGGAGGAGTGCTCGCTTCCCTGCTCTGCTTTGGGCGCTTTGAGGAAACGCGAGGAGAGCATCGGGGTGAGCGTGAAGGAGACGAGCAGCGAGACCGCGATGGCAAAGGCGGAAGTGAAGCCGAAGGAGCTCATGAAGCGGCCGACGATTCCGCCCATGAAGCCGACGGGGAGGAAGACGGCGAGGAGCGAGAGCGTGGTGGCCATGACGGCGAGGCCGATTTCGGCGGTGCCTTCGACGGCCGCCTGCATGGGCGGCATCTTCTTTTCCTCGATGAAGCGGTAGATGTTTTCGAGCACGATGATGGCGTCATCGATGACGATGCCGACCATGAGAGTGAGGGCCAGCATCGTGATCTGGTTGAGCGTGAAACCCATCGCGTTCATGAGGGCGAAGGTCGAGATGATCGACGTCGGGATGGCGACCGCGGCGATGAGGGTGGTGCGCCAGTTGGCCAGAAAGAGAAAGATGATGGCGGAGGCGAAGAGCGCGCCTTCGACGAGGTGCTCGCGGATGGCGTGGATGGCCTGTTCGATGAAGATGGACTGATCGCCGATGATCTGCCAGTGCACGTCTTTGGGGAGAGTCGGGGCGATTTCCGCGAGGCGTTCCTTGATGTCTTTGGCGGTTGCGACGGTATTTTCGCCGGATTGCTTGGAGACCACGAGCATGACGGCGGGGACGCCATCGAGACGCGCGGAGGTGACCGGTTCAACCCAGGAATCTTCGGCGGTCCCGATATCGGAGACTTTCACGACGTAGCCGTTGCGGTTGGCGATGGCGACCTGGCTGAACTGCGCAGGATCCGTGATGCGGCCGGTGGTGCGGATGGTGAAATCCTTCTCGCCCTGCTTGAGGTTTCCCGCGGGAAGTTCCAGATTCTGCGCGCGTAAGGCGGCGAAGACGTCGCTGATGGTCAGGTTGTAGGAGCGGAGCTTATCGGGGTCGACGAGGATGTGGATCTCGCGTTTGGCGCCGCCGATGATCTGAACCTGGCCGACGCCCTGAGCGTTTTCGACCTTCTGCTTGATGAGCTTGTCGGCGATCATCGTGAGGTCGCGGAGGGAGCGGGGCGCGGAGATGGCGAGCTGGAGGACGGGCTGGGCGTCGGGGTCGAATTTCTGGATTACCGGGACTTTGGCGGACTGCGGGAGGTCGTTGGTGATCAGGTTGACCTTGTTCTGAACTTCCTGGGCGGCGACGTCGCCGTTTTTGGCGAGGTCGAAGGTGATCATCACGAGCGACTGGCCTTCGGAGGAGATGGAGCGGACTTCGTCGACGAGGCTGATGGTGTTGACGGAGTCTTCGATTTTCTTGGAGATTTCGGTTTCGATCTCTTCCGGCGAGGCGCCGGGGTCCTGCACGAGGACCTGAACGGTCGGGATGTCGATCTTGGGGAAGAGATCGACGCCGAGGGCGAAGTAGGAGAAGGCGCCGACGACCATCAGGCTCAGGATGAGCATGGTGGCGAAGACGGGCCGTTTGATGCAGAGTCTGGCCAGTGCGTGCATGGTTATCTCGTTGCGACCTGGTTTGCAGTGATCAGAGCCCCGTCGTAGAGGTCGATCTGGTTGCTGGTGGCTACGGTTTCGCCGGCGCTGACGCCGGTGAGGAGGCGGACCATGTCGCCGTCGGTGTCGCCGAGCGAGACGACACGGAGGCGGGAGCGGCCGTTCTGGATGACGAAGACCTGATTGGAGTCGGTGGTTTTGTCGCGTGTGACGGCGACGCGCGGGATGAAGATCCCCTGGGTTGCGCCGGGCAGGCGGACGCGGGCGGTCGCGAACATGCCGGGTTTGAGGGCGGCGTCGGGGTTATCGAAGCGGGCGATCAGGATGAAGATGCGCGAGTTGGGATCGACCGACTGGTTGATGGCGCTGACGCGGCCGGGGAAGGTGCGATCGGGATAGGCGCTGACGCGCGCGGTGACGGCGTCGCCGACGTGGGCTTGGGAGGCGCGCTGTTCGGGCGTCTGGAGTTCGAGTTTCAGCGAGCCGATGCGGACGAGGGTGGCGATTTTGCTGGTGAGCGCGACATATTCTCCGGAGGCGACGGGACGGGCGGTGATGAAGCCGTCGAAGGGCGCGCGGATGGTGGTGTCGGCCAGAGCCTTTTCGGCCTGGGCGAGCTGGGCTCTCATGCTCTCCGATGAGGCCTGGGAGGTCGAGACCATTTCGAATTGCTGGCGCGAGTTGTTGACGGCCGCTTCGTACTGCTGGCGGGCGGCGTTGACCTGCGCTTCGGCGGTTTCCTGCGCGGTGCGGGCCTTTTCGTAGGCGCTGCGCGAGACGTCGCCGGTGGCGACGAGGTTGGCGTAGCGCTGGGCGTCGGCGCCGGCGAGTCTGGCGGAGGCCTGGGCCGATTCGTAATTGGCGCGGGCGGCGGCGACTTCGGGGACTTTTTCGGGATCGAAGGTGCCGTCGCGCAGCCCGATGCGCGAACGGGCCTGGCGGACCGAAGCGTTGGCTTCTTCCATCTGGGCGCGAACCTGCTCGAGCCGGAGTTCGGCATCGCGGTGGTCGAGTTCGCAGATGATCTGGCCCGCTTTGACTTCCGCCCCGACATCGACCGGGGTTGAGATGACGCGGCCGGCGACGAGCGGGGCGATGTCGGATTGTTCATCGGCGGTGAAGGTGCCGGTTTCTTCGAAATCGGCCGGGACTTCGCGCGATTGGGCGACGGCGGTGGAGATGGCGACGGGCTTGTTTTCGGACGCGCTGGTTGTGGTGGCAGCGGGTTTGGAACCGCAGGCCGCGGTGAGGATGGCGATCAGGACGAGGTGTTGCTTCACTGCTGGTTACCCCTGGTGTTACCCTTAAGACCCTGCATCAGGATGGCTACGAAGGAATCGATCATTTGTTCGTCGGAGAGATTCGGCGCGCCGCCGAGCTGATGCATGTACTTGTGCATGGCGAAGAAATAGCCCACGCCCACGACGGCGAAGAGGATGGTTGTCGGGTCGCATTCGCGCAGCGCTCCAGCCTGCTGGCGGGCGCCGACATAGTCGGTCATGCGGACGCCGATGGCCTCAGTCATCTGGTTGTGGTGCATGACGGCGAGCTCATGGCCTTCGAGCGCGGCGTGGATCATGAGGCGCTCGAAACGGGCGTCGCGGCGGTTGGAATCGATGACCTTGGAGACGATGCAGCGGAAGAGGCCCTCATCGTCATTGCGGGACATGAAGCTTTCGGCTTCGGCGATCCACTGGCCGACGCCGGTGGAGTGGCCGATGAAATCGAGGATGGCGGTGTAGAGGTCCTGCTTGGTGGCGAAGTGTCGGAAGATGATGGCTTCGGTGACGCCTGCAGCGGCGGCGATTTCGCGGGTGGTGGTGCCGCCGAAACCTTTCTTTGAGAAGAGGTCGATCGCGACTTCGATGAGCTGTTTGCGGCGTTCCTCGGCCGGCATGCGGGATGGCGGCGAGGAATGTTCCGTAAGGGCCAATACTCATTGTAAGTAAATGCTTACTGACAACGCAAGGTGTTCCGTTACAGTCGCGGTGCAGTCAGTCCGGTCGCGGTGCCTGCGCGCCGCGTGCCTGCCGGTCGTGACAAAATAAGCCGCATGCGGCAGTCCAGTCTTGTGAAGCGTTTCCTTCTGGCCGGTCTCGTGTTCGCGTCCGCGGCACTGCCGGCCAGCACCGAGTTTCAGATCACGTCGCTTTCCACGCGGCCGGATATGGTGACGGGCGGCGATGTGCTGGTGCGTATCGATGTGCCGGAGAGCGTCGCGCTGGAGAAGGCGGCGGTGAAGCTGAACGGGCGCGATATTACGGGGTCGTTCCGGGCGGAGCGTCATGCGCTCATCGGGCTGGTGCGGGGGTTGCAGCCGGGCGCGAACACGCTCGAGGCGGGGACGGCGCGGCTGACGGTGACGAATCATCCGATCACGGGGCCGGTGTTTTCAGGACCGCAGGAGAAGCCGTTCGTCTGCGAGACGGAGAAATTCAAGCTGCCGGATGGGACGACGCTGGGACCGGCGCTCGACGCGAACTGCTCGGTGAAGACGGTCGTCACGTATGTGTACAAGTCGACCGACAGGAAGCTGAAGCCGCTTCCGAGCCGCACTTCCCTGCCCGCGGATGTGGC
>DASPQQ010000147.1:0-2143 GCA_035624885.1 Bryobacteraceae bacterium
GTGCATCCTTCGGATACCGCGCCGGCGCTGGTGGCCCTCGGAGCCCAGTTCCATATCGCCGGACCTTCCGGCGAACGCACCGTCCCCGCGTCCGAGTTCTTCGTGCTGCCGAAGCAGAATGCGGCGCACGAGAACGTGCTCGCACAGGATGAGATTCTCGCGTCGATCCACATCCCTGCCCCGAAGGCAGGAACGAAGAGCACGTACCACAAAGTGATGGACCGTGAAGCGTGGACGCACGCCGTCGTCAGCGCGGCCGTGGTGCTCGAAATGGATAAAGGCACCTGCCGTTCGGCGCGGATCGTGCTCGGCGGCGTCGCTCCCATTCCATGGCATTTGCCCGAAGCCGAGAAGCTGCTGGCGGGCCAGAAGATCACGCCGGAGCTTGCGGCGCAGGTGGGCGAAGCGTCGATCAAAGGCGCGCAACCGCTGGCAAAGAATGCCTATAAACTGCCGCTCACGAGCGCGACAGTCAAAGACACGCTCCTCGGACTCGCATGAAGACCGCGATCTTTGCTCTCGTTCTGGCTGCGCCGCTCTTTGCGCAGCACGAAGCCACGCAGGGCGATATCGATGACGGCCGCCGTCTCTATCTCGCCAACTGCGCGCGCTGCCACGGCCCGGAGGGTAACGCGGTCCCGGGCGTTGAACTGGGCCGCCAGATCCGCCGCGCCGCAACCGACGAAGGCGTAGCGGCCATCATCATCAAGGGCATTCCCAACACGGCCATGCCGCCGCACCGTTTCTCGGAGTTCCAGGCCGGGACCGTGGTCGCGTATCTGCGGTTCATGGCGAAGTCGGCGGCGGACAGTTCCGTCGAAGGCGCCGATCCGGCGCGCGGCAAATTGATTTTCGAAGGCAGGGGTGGATGCGTGAACTGCCATCGCGTCCGGGACACGGGCTCGCGGCTCGGGCCCGACCTGACTGACATCGGAACGCAGCGCCGCGCCGTCGAACTGAGGAAGTCGCTGCTCGAACCGGACGCGGAAGTTCTGCCGCAGAACCGCATCTTCCGCGTGGTCACGAAGGACGGCAAGACCATCAACGGCCGGCTCCTCAATCAGGACGCGTTTACCATTCAGATTCTCGATACGACCCAGCATCTGCAGTCCTATCAGAAATCCGCGCTCGCTTCCTGGGCGTTCGCCGAGCACTCGCCGATGCCGTCGGTCCAGGGCAAGCTGAGCCCCGCGGAAATCACCGATCTGGTCGGCTACCTGGTATCTCTGAAAGGAATCGAAAACCAATGAAGATCTGGCCGCTGTTCTTCGTCTCCGCCGTTCTCTCGGCGCAGACCCCGGTTACCTTCGACCGCATCCTCGGAGCGGGAAAAGAGCCGCAGAACTGGCTCACTTACTCAGGCAGTTTCGCGAGCCAGCGCTACAGCACCCTGAACCAGATCACGCCCGCCAATGTGAAGAACCTCGAGCTGCAGTGGATCTATCAGGCGAAGTCGCTCGAGAAGTTCGAAGCCACAGCTTTGGTTGTCGATGGCGTGCTCTATACCGTGCAGGCGCCCAACGACGTCATCGCGATGGACGCAGCCACCGGCCGTGTCTACTGGACTTACTCCTACACGCCCGATCCCGATGCGCGGCCCTGCTGCGGGCGCGTCAACCGCGGTCTCGCGATCCTCGGCGACACGCTGTACATGGGCGCAATCGATGCACATCTGATCGCCATCGACGCCCGCAACGGCAAGCCGCTCTGGAACACAACCGTCGCCAAAGCTGCTTCCGGCTATGCGCTCACGCATGCGCCGTTGATCGTGAAGGACAAGGTCATCGTGGGCACGGCGGGCGGAGAATACGGAATCCGCGGTTTCATCGCGGCGTTCGATGCGAAGACCGGCAAGGAAGTCTGGCGCTTCTACACGGTCGCGGGACCGGAAGACCCGAACAACAAGACCTGGGGCGGCGATTCCTGGAAGCGGGGCGGCGGCTCGGTCTGGGTCACCGGCTCTTACGATCCCGAGACCAACCTGACCTTCTGGGGCATCGGCAACCCCGGCCCCGACTGGAATGGCGACGGCCGGCTCGGCGACAACCTCTATACGTGCTCCGTCGTCGCACTCGACGCCGACACCGGCAAGCTGAAGTGGCATTACCAGTTCTCGCCGCACAACGAATTCGACTGGGATTCG
>DASPQQ010000148.1:0-3411 GCA_035624885.1 Bryobacteraceae bacterium
GGGCCAGCGCGAGGGCTTTGGCGATCGCGGCGAATTTCGCGCGCCGAGCGTGGCGTTGCCCGGCGGCCTCGCCGTGCCGGTCGAAGGCGGTTTTCGCGTGAACGGAGCGTGGGACTACACCTCCGGCTGTGACCTGGCGACACATTTCATCGGAGCATGCCTGGTGCAAGGCCAAGTGCAGGCGTCCCCAGGGTGGGCGGCGTTCGTGCTTTTCGACCGCGCGCACTATCGCATCCTCGACAACTGGCACGTGATCGGCATGCAGGGCACCAGCTCGCGCCGGGTGATCATCGACGAGATGTTCGTCCCGGCGCACCGCGTTCTTGCTCTCAGCGACGCGGAGGGACGGTACATTCACCCGCGGCCCGGCGCTCTGCTTCATGCGAACCCGTTCTATCGCGGCAGACTCGCCTCCCTGCTGGTTTCCGAACTGGCGGCGGTAGTGGTCGGCATCGGCCGCGGCGCGCTCGACTTCTACGAAGAAATCCTGCGCAACAAGAAAACGAGTTTCCCGCCGTTCCGGCCGCGCGCCGAGGAGATCGAGTACGAGCGGCACTTCGGCGAAGCGCAATCGCTGGTCGACACGGCCGAAGCCGCTCTCTTGAAGATGGCTGCCGACTACATGGAGTACACGCGCCGCGATGCCGAGGACGGAATTCCCTTCTCCGACGAAGACGACCGGCGCTTCCTGCAAATCGAGCAGCAGATCGTGCGGCTCTGCTGGGAAGCCGTCGATCTCATGCTGCGAACCAGCGGGACGTCCGCTGCGGCAAAGAATGCGCCGCTGGGCCGCTACTTCCGCAACCTCGCCGTGATCCGCACGCACGTCACCATGCAGCGAGACCACACGGCGGCCAACACCGCCCGCCTGCACTTCGGCCTGCCGCCGCTCAGCCGCCTATAAGTGCTGCGAAGCGGTTCATGTAGAATCGTCGCGCACGAACAGGAGCGCGAATGAAACTCGACTTGCTCGCCATTGCGCCGCACCCGGATGACGTCGAGCTGACCAGCGGCGGCACGATGATCAAGATGGCCCAAGCCGGCTACGCGACCGGCATCCTCGACCTCACGCGCGGCGAGACGGGCACGCGCGGCACTCCGGAAACCCGCCTGAAGGAAGCGGCGCGCGCGGGAAAGATCATGGGCGTTAAGGTCCGGCGCAATCTCGGCCTTCCCGACGCGCAATTGAAGGTCAGCGACGAATACAAGGCCGCCGTAGCCGCCGTCATCCGCGAATTCGAGCCGCATACTGTGATTCTTCCCTACTGGGACGGGCGCCACCCGGATCACTACACTGCTGCAAAGCTCGGCTACGAGGCATGCTTCGTCGCCGGACTGAAGAACTATCCGCTCGAAGGGCTGCCGTTCCGCCCGTTCAAGATCATTTACGCGGCGGCCTATGCAGACGTGCGGCCGACATTCGCCGTGGACATCACGAAACAGTACGACCGGCGGCGTCAGGCGATTCTTGCTTACGCCTCGCAATTCCGTCCACCGAAGCATGACCGCAAGTCGCGCGTGGCCATCCCGCTCGACGAGCTTGAAGGCCGCATGAATCTACAGGCCGGATACTACGGCCGGCTGATCGGCGTGAAATACGCGGAGGGTTTCGTGGTGAAGGAAGTGGCGCAGTTGGAGGACGTCGTGAAGATGCCCGTGCGGTCAATGTAGGCGAGAGAAGTTGCGCGAGCCGTAGGGGCGGGTTTCAAACCCGCCCTCTACGAAAGCGATGACGGTCTGCCGTGGCGGATGGGTACGACCACGCCAAGGAAGTTCGCCGGGCACAGCATGCTGTGCCCCTACAAAACCCATCGCTGAAAACAGAAACGCCCTGGCGGAAATTCCGCCAGGGCGTTTGTTTGTAGCAGTAACTCGGGTGCTTAGAACTTGTTCCAGAGGTACTGATTGTAAACCTCATGATGGAACTGAATTTCCGGTCCCTTCACGATGGTCCCCAGCAAGCGCGAGCAGCGATCCGCTGATGCTTGCTTCAGATCGAGGTACCGGCCCTTCACATCCGCGCCGAGAATCTTCGTGATCCACTCCGATTTGTGGAAGTCCTCCATCGCGGTGTAGATGTTGTCGGGCAGATACCGCTTCGCCTGGCGCAGGTTCGGAACGCTCGCCACCGTCCCGTCGATGCCAGTCTTGAAGATCGAGTACATGACGAGGTAGGGGTTCGCGTCGGGAGCCACCGACCGGACTTCGACGCGCATGCTGCGATCGTTACCGATCGGGATGCGGACCATCGAACCGCGGTCAACCGGCGAGGCGATGATCTGGTTGGGCGCCTCAAAGTGCGGGTCGAGGCGGCGGAAGGCGTTGACGCTGGCATTGAGCGCCAGGCAGATGTCGTTGCCGTGGGAGAGAATGCGGTCAACGAACGACCAGCCCATGGACGAGAGCATCTCTTCGCCGTTCGGATCCCAGAACAGGTTCTTGCCGTCCTTGGAGATCGAGACGTTGGTGTGCATGCCGCTTCCGTTGACGCCCACGACCGGCTTGGGCAGGAACGACGCGGTCATGCCGAGGCTGGTGGCGACCTGGCGACAGATCAGCTTGTAGAGCTGAATCTGGTCGGCCGCCGCGACTACCTCGCCGTAGCCGTAGTTGATTTCGAACTGCGAAGGCGCGACTTCCGGGTGGTCTTTCTCGTTCTGGAAGCCCATGGAGCGCTGCACTTCGGCCACGGTGTCGATGAACATGCGCAGGGGATCGCCGGGCAGCGAGTGGTAGTATCCGCCGGTGTTCACGTACTCGAACTTGCCGGTGTCGGCGTAGTGCTTCTCGGCGTCCTTACCCGCGAAGAGGAAGCCTTCGATTTCGTTCGCAGCGTTCAGCGTGTAGCCGTCGCTCTTGAACTTCGACTCCGCGAAGCCCTTCAGGACTCCGCGAAGGTCAGCGGCATATGGGCCGCCCTTCTTCTCGATCACTTCGCCGAAGACGAGCACCTTGCCGGGGCCGAAGAAATCCGCCGGCGCCCAGTAGAACGCGCCCCAGTCGATGCCCAAGCGCAGGTCGCTTTCGCGCTGCGCCGTGAATCCGCGGATGGAAGAGCCGTCGAACGTCAGGTTGTCCCAGCTCTTGACCAGGAATTTCTTGTCGTAATCCAGCATGTGCAGCCGGCCCTCAAGGTCGCTGAACATGACCGTTACGGCCTTGATGCGCTTCTCGTCGGTCAGGTATTTCAGGCGCTCTTCCTGAAGCTGGTGCGCCGCGACGCGATTCTTGCGCTGCTCCTTCGCCTTCAGATTCAGATCTTCCAGCTCTCCATACGTATGTGCCAAGAAATTGCGAAGTTCGTTAGACATGAAGCTCCCTCTAAATTTGGAGTAACCGCTCCTCAGAATGGAATTCTTATTGTCGTGCTCGCGCGAACCGGCCGTCCGGTTCCGGTTGTCTCCCGGAAGG
>DASPQQ010000149.1:0-3872 GCA_035624885.1 Bryobacteraceae bacterium
GAAGCGGAGGTAGCCGAGACGATCCGGCGTCGGGGTGATGAGCTTCTGCGGGATGAGCCTCTTTTCGAAGGTTTCCGAACCGAACTTCCTGCCGGTTTCGAGGCTGCGAATGCCTTTGCCCAGCGCTTCCTTGAACGTCCGGCCGATGGCCATGACTTCGCCGACGGATTTCATCTGGGTGCCGAGCGTGGTATCCGCTCCGGGGAATTTCTCGAACGCCCACTTGGGGATCTTGGCGACCACGTAGTCGATGGTCGGTTCGAAGGACGCCGGGGTGACTTTGGTGATGTCGTTGCGGATTTCGTCGAGGCGATAGCCGACCGCGAGTTTGGCGGCGATTTTGGCGATGGGGAATCCGGTGGCTTTGGAGGCGAGCGCCGAACTGCGCGAGACGCGCGGGTTCATCTCGATGATCACCATGCGGCCGTTTTTCGGATTGATGGCGAACTGGACGTTGGAACCGCCGGTATCGACGCCGATTTCGCGCAGGCAGCGGATGGCGCCGTCGCGCATCATCTGGTATTCGCGGTCGGTGAGGGTCTGGGCGGGAGCGACCGTGATCGAGTCGCCGGTGTGCACGCCCATGGGGTCGAAGTTCTCGATGGAACAGACGATGATGACGTTGTCGGCGAGGTCGCGGATGACTTCGAGTTCGAATTCCTTCCAGCCGAGCGCGCTCTCTTCGATGAGGACTTCGTGCACCGGGGAAAGATCGAGGCCGCGTTCGAGAATGGTGACCAGATCTTCGCGGTTGTAGGCGATGCCGCCGCCCGAACCGCCGAGCGTGAAGCTGGGGCGCAGAATGCAGGGGTAGCCGCTCTTGGCGGCGAAGGCGAGGCCGCCTTCGACATCGGTGACGAGCTGCGAATACGGGGTTTCGAGGCCGATTTTCCTCATCGCGTCCTTGAACAGGAGGCGGTCTTCGGCCTTCTTGATGGCGTCGATTTTGGCGCCGATCAGTTCGACGCCGTATTTTTCGAGGATGCCCGATTCGGCGAGTTCCACCGAGAGATTGAGCGCGGTCTGGCCGCCCACGGTTGAAAGCAGTGCATCGGGCCGTTCTTTTTCGATGATGGCTTCGAGATAGCGGCGGCTCAGCGGTTCGACGTAGGTTTTATTCGCCAGCTCCGGATCCGTCATGATGGTCGCGGGATTGGAGTTGACGAGGATGACTTCGTAGCCATCCGCGCGCAGAGCTTTGGCTGCCTGCGTGCCCGAATAATCGAACTCGCAGGCCTGGCCGATGACGATGGGCCCGGATCCGATGATCAGAATGCGGTGAAGGTCGTTTCTGCGCGGCATTATTTTTGAGCGGAGATGAGCTTGACGAAATCGTCGAACAGATAGTGGGAATCGTGGGGGCCGGGCGCGGCTTCGGGGTGGTACTGCACGCAGAAAACCGGCTCGCTGCGATGGCGGAATCCTTCGCAGGTCTGGTCGTTGAGATTCACGTGGGTGATCTCGATGTCGCGGCTGCTGAGCGAATCGGGATCGACGGCGAAGCCGTGGTTGTGCGAGGTGATCTCGACGCGGCCGGTGATTTTGTTGATGACGGGGTGATTGGCGCCGCGATGGCCGAACTTCAGCTTGTATGTTTTGCCGCCGAGCGCGAGGCCGAGAATCTGATGGCCGAGGCAGATGCCGAATATCGGGGTTTTGCCCACGAGCCTGCGCACGTTGGAGATCTGGGTATGGAGCGGCTCGGGGTCGCCCGGGCCGTTCGAGAGGAAGACGCCATCGGGCTTGAGGGACAGCACGTCTTCGGCCGGGGTGAGCGCCGGCACGACGGTGACTTTGCAGCCGGCATAGACGAGGCGGCGCAGGATGTTGCGTTTGATCCCGAAGTCACAGGCGACGACGTGCAGATGCGGCTCGGGCGCGGGCGGCACGAGTTCCGAAGGCGAGCAGCCCGTTACGCTCTCAAGCCAGTCGTACCGGGTGGGCGTCGAGACGCGGCTCGCGAGATCGAGCCCGGCCATCGAGGGGATGGAGCGCGCTTTTTCGACCAGCTTTGCCGGATCTTTTTCAATGGCTGACAGCACGCCGCGCATCACGCCTTTGTCGCGCAGGCGGCGCACGATGGACCGGGTATCGAGATCGGAAACGACGGGAATGGATGCGTTGGAGAGAAACTGTCTGGCTTCGGTATCGGAGCGCCAGTTGCTGGTGACGGCGGAGAATTCGCGCACGACGAGGCCTTCGATATAAGGCTTCGCGGCTTCGTTGTCCGCGGCGCTGGTTCCGTAATTGCCGATCTGGGGATTGGTGAGAATGACGATCTGGCCGGTGTAGGAGGGGTCGGTGAAGATTTCCTGGTAACCGGTAATAGCGGTATTGAAGACTACTTCGCCGGATCGCTCGGCGGGCGCACCAAAACTCCTGCCCTCGAAGACCGATCCGTCTTCCAGGGCCAGGATTGCAGAATCCAACAAGTTCCTCCTGGGCGTGGGGTAAAGACCATTGTAACGGATGCCTGCTAATTTCCCGGGCGGGGATGAAACGGCACGGGGAACACGCTGGCTTCGGCGATATCGAGGTTCACCACGATCGGGTCCTGGCCGCTGCGGACGATGACGGCTTCCACCGGATCGTTGGGATCGGCGTTCATTTCCTGGTGCGGCACCCAGGGCGGGACATAGATGAAATCGCCGGGATACGCGTCTTCGGAATACTCGAGATGATCGCCCCAGCGGAAGCGGGCGTGGCCTCTCACGATATAGAGAACGGTTTCGAGTTCACCGTGATGGTGCGCCGCGGTGCGGGCGTTGGGATCGACCACGACGGTGCCGGCCCAGAGCTTGCTTGCGCCCGTGGTGGCATGCGTGATCGCGGCCGCGCGCGACATGCCCGGCGTCTGCGGCGTGTTGGTATCCAGAGTTCCCGCGCGTACGACTCTGATTCCTTCGGTTTTCCAGTCCGGCATCGGTGTCCTTCTCAATAGTAGTCGGCGCAGCTCATGTAATAGCCGCACTTCGGGCAGATGAGTTTGCACTGTCTGCTCACGAGGTGCGTCGAACACACCGGGCAGTAGAGCATGGGATCTTCTTCCGCCTGCGGCCCGGCACTCTCGGAGCCGGGCTCGGGTTCGGGAGCGCTCGGAGCGGGGGGCGGTTGCGGCGGCTGCACAGAACTACGATCATTATACGTATCTGGTTGAATTATGAGACTCCCGTTCCCCGCTCTTCGGATAGCCGGATTCGCCGCGGCACTGGCTGTTGTGCCTCTTTCCATGGTGCTGGCACAGCGCCAGCCGGAGCGTCCCGCGCAGTTCTCGCAGCGCGGCACGCATGGCGCGGTCGCGGCCGGCAGCGGCTATGCGACCGATGCCGGAATGCGCATGTTGTATACGGGCGGCAACGCGGTTGATGCCGGCGTGGCCAGCATTTTCGCCGCCGCGACCACGGAGTATTCGCATGTCGGCTGGGGCGGGGAAGCGCCCATTCTGATTCGCACGCGGGACGGCAAGGTCCATTCGATTGCCGGCGTGGGCACGATGCCGAAGCTGGCTACGGCGGATTTCTACCGCAACCGTCCGCTGAAGCTCGGCGAGATTTTCGAGCCGCCGGAGAAATCGGGATTGAAAGGCATGGTTCCGGTGGCGGGCATCATGGCCGCGCTGGTGCCGGGGCTGCCCGATGCTTCGCTGGTTGCGTTGCGGGATTACGGGACGAAATCATTCACTGAAGCCGTTGAGCCGGCGCTCGAACTCGCGGATGGTTCGGCCATCGATGAAATGCGCTCGAGTTCCATCGCGGCCAGCCGGGATTTCTTCACGCTGTGGCCGTCTTCGGCGAAGCACTTCATGCCGGATGGACATGTGCCGATGCCGGGTGAGATTTATCATCAGGCGGATCTCGCGAATACCATTCGCG
>DASPQQ010000150.1:0-12310 GCA_035624885.1 Bryobacteraceae bacterium
ACCGACAAAGGCGGCGGCCCGACGTTCTATAGCTGTCTGATTCAGATCGAAAAAACGCAAATCGAAAAGCCCGGAGCCGAACCTGCCCGTGACTAACAGCCTGCTGAAAAACGGGGACAGGCTAAACTGGCACCTTCTTTCGTGCCCAACCGGTTGATTGCGCGTGACGCCCCACGACGAAAAAAGGCTGCCAGTTCTGCCTGTCCCCGTTTCTGGAGTCGCCGTTCTCATCCCCGCCTGGCGGCCTGACCGCGCCCTGATCTCCGTCGTTCAGGATCTTCAGCAGCGCGGCTTCACGCGCATCGTCGTGGTCAACGATGGCAGCGAAGCGGAATTCGACTCCGTCTTCTCGTCTCTCGATGGCGTCGAACTCCTGCGCCACGCCGCCAATCGCGGCAAGGGCGCGGCGCTCAAGACCGGCATCGCCCACATACTGGCCACTTCGCCCGAAATCATCGGCATCGTCACCGCCGATGCCGACGGCCAGCACCTGCCGGACGATATTCTCCGGGTCGCCCGCACTCTCCTCGCCAACCCCAACTCCCTGGTCCTCGGCGCGCGGGCTTTTACCGGCCACGTCCCGCTGCGCAGCCGCTTCGGCAATACGGTCACGCGCTGGCTGATGCGCTTCGTCGGCGGCCTCATCCTCGAGGACACCCAGACCGGCCTGCGCGGCATCCCCTCCACCTTTGCCGCCGGGTTGCCCGGGATCGCCCCCAACGGCTACGAATTCGAACTGGAGATGCTGATCGCCGCGCGCGACCTCGGCATCCAGATCCGCGAAGAGCCCATCCGGACCGTCTACGAACCCGGCAACATTTCCTCGCACTTCAATCCGCTGCGCGATTCGCTCCGGATCTCCTATGTCATGCTGCGTCTCGCGTTCATTCTGCTCGCCGCGGGAGCCATCGACCTGTACGCCTTCCGCTTCGCCATCCGGTACGGCGCCCCCATCTTTGCCGCGCAGATCCTTTCGCGCACCCTCGCGGCCCTGTTCACGCTCGCCACTCCCCTCTACCGGTCCGCGGCGGTGCGGAAGCGTTTTCTCGCGGTGACCGCGCTGCTCGGAGCCGTCTCTTTCGCCGCAATCGAACTCATCATCCACACCCAGTCCCCGCCCGGCCATCCCCTGCCCGCGCGCCGCGTCAAGCTCTGGGTGGAACTCTGTCTTTTTCTCGCTAACCTCGTGCTTCAGCGCGACTGGGTTTTCCGCCGCAAACCGCCGGCCGAGCCTCGAACTCCGTTCTCCGCGAAGACGCTGCCGCTGTGGCTCCTGGTCGCCGTTCCGCTCGCCATCGAAGCCATCGGCTTCGGCACCGGAAATCTCGCGTCCGTCGATCTCTGGCTCGCCGATGGCGTCCAGCGCTTCGGCGCATTCGCCATCTTCTGGCTGGCCGTCGCCCTGATCTTCGGCTTCTTCGCGCGGCGCTGGCTGCTTGCCGCAGTTACCTTAGTAGTTGTCGGCTGCTCCATCTGCGCGGTCGGAATCGCGCCGGTGGCAACGGTCCTGTTCTTCGTCTTCTCGGTCACCGTACTTGGCCGTTTGCTCTTCGGAGCGAATCTCGAAGGTCCGCTGGCCATGCTCGCCGGCACCGCGATCTGGATCGCCCTGCTGAACCTGACCGCGCGTCTGCCGATCCATTACTCCGCGACTTACCTCGCAGCGCTCGCCCTCCCGCTCGCGATCGGCTTCCGCGACGCGAAGCACCTCGCCTTCGAATGGCTCTCCCTGCTGCGCCCCCGCAAACTGCTCCCGGCCGAGTTCTTCCCAGTCGCTCTGGCCTGTTTCCTCCTCACCGCCATCTGGCTGATCGTCCTGGCCCCCGAAGTCAGCAACGACGGTCTCGCCATGCACCTCGCCATCCCGGCCGATATTGCCCTCCACCACGCCTACACCGTCGACTTCCGCCATTTCGTCTGGGCTCTCATGCCCATGGGCGCCGATCTCTGCTACGCGGTGGTCTACCTGCCCGGCGGCGAATATGCCGCGCGCCTGCTGAACTTCGCCATGCTCACAGGCATGGCCCTCCTCATCTTTCAGGCCGCCCGTTCGTTCCTTTCCACCGCATGCGCCGCGCTGCTTGCCGCGCTGTTCCTTTCCACGCCGATCGCGTATCTCGTCACCGGCTCCCTCTTCGTGGAAAACTTCGTGGCCTTCATGACGCTCGGCGCGGTCGTCGCTCTCTGGCGGCTCGAGGAGTTGAGATCCCCCCAGTCCCTCTTCCTCGCCGCACTGCTTCTCGGCTGCTCGATATCGCTCAAGGCCGGAGCCCTCGCGGCCGGCCTGCCCGGCATCGTGATCCTCTTCCTGCTGAGCCGCCGGCGGCCCGCCCTGGCGCTGGCTGGCGCACTTCTGGCTCTCGCGCTCGGCGCGTTTCCCTACGCCGGCGCATGGCTCGCGACGGGCAATCCATTCTTCCCCTTTGCCAACGGCCTTTTCCCATCCCAGCTCGTCGCCATCCGGGACACCAGCTTCAGCCAGCCCCTCTCCTGGCGCACCCCCTGGGACCTCACGTTCCACACCAGCCGCTACTTCGAAGGCCAGCCGGGCTCGTTCGGCTTCGAGTATCTTCTCTTCCTGCCCGTGCTCGCGGCGGGCGCCATTGCCGCCCGATCCTTTCGCGCCCGCACCGCGATTCTGCTCGGCCTCGCGAGCGCCGTCTCCGTCGCGGCCGTGCAGCCCAACGCACGATATTTCTACTTCACGACCCCGCTGCTGCTCGTCGGCACAGCCGCATCCCTGCTCTGGCTGCGCGCCCGCGACCATCGTCTCTTTCACGCCGCCATCGCCGCCGCCTTCGCCGCCGCCTTCGCCAACATCTGGTTCCTGCCCGCGGCCGACTGGTATCACCGCGATTTCTACACCGCTCCGCTCTTCTCCGCAGCCGGCCGCGCAAAATACCTCCACGATCTCGCGCCGGAGCGCGAAGTCATCGCGTGGATCAACCGCACCCACCCCACCGGGCCCGTCCTCATGGCCGATTCCTCCGATATCGCGGGCCTCGTTCCGCCCGTCTATACCAACAACTGGCACGATTATTCCTTCGTCGAGCAGGTCCGCCAGGCCCGGGAACCGGACGACGTCTTCCGCATCTTCCGCCGCTACGGCATCGAGCGCATGGTGATCGACCGGGCCAGACACCAGACCGGCGCCGCGGGTCCGCTGAACGCGCTGATTGCCGCCTGCGGCGAACCCGAATTCTCCTCGGGCTCCATCACCTCGCTGCGGATTCGCCCAAATTGCGCGTACCCGCCGCCTAAGTCTTTGACTCGCAGGACAGTAATGTCACAATAGGCATTCGACCGAAATGCCCAAATGCCTCTCCGTCGTCGTCCCCGCCTACAACGAGGAAGCGACTCTCGCCGAGATCATTGACCGCGTGCTGGCCATCCCGGAACTGCTCGAGGTGATCATCGTCAACGATTCCTCGAAGGATGCGACTGCCGTGATCGCCGACGAACTCGCCCGCAGGCACCCGGAGGTTCGCGTCGCCCACCACCCCGTCAATCGCGGCAAGACCGAGGCGCTCAAAACCGGCTTCGCCATGACCAAAGGCGACATCGTCATCGTGCAGGATGCCGATCTCGAATACGACCCGGCCGAAATCCCCGAGGTCATCGCGCCCATCATCGCGGGCGATGCCGACGTCGTCTACGGCTCGCGCTTTCTCGTGCGCAAGGCCTCGCGCGTTCTCTACTTCTACCACTTCCTCGCCAACAAGGGCCTGACGTTCCTCTCCAATCTCTGCACCAACGTCAACATGACCGACGTCGAGACCTGCTACAAAGCCTTCCGCGGCGACATCATCCGCAACATGATCATCACCAGCTCGGGCTTCGGCTTCGAGATCGAGGTCACGGCCAAAGTCGCGAAGCTGAAGGGCAGCGCCATCTACGAAGTGCCCATCTCCTATCACGGCCGCACCTACGAGCAGGGCAAGAAAATCGGCATGAAGGACGGCTTTGCCGCGCTCTGGTACATCTTCCGCTTCAACTTCCTCTGTAGCCTGAAGCAGTCTTTTACAAAGGTCCCGCAGCTCGCCGGGGGCCGCTACCACCCGCACCAGTAACCGATCCCATGCCGGAGTCGAGGACGACCCTGAGGACACAGCCCGGAGTTCCGGTCTCCACGCTGCTCTGCATCCTCGCGATGCAGTTTTTCGTGGCCGCCGCCTGCATCTTCATCCCCGCCATCGGCACCGAAGACGACGAGCTTCTCTTCGTCCCGCCCGCCTGGTGGCCGGGCGCGGCCCTCAGTTCGCTCTCGATCTTCGGTCACCGCATCCCGACCATGCTCATGAGCTACGTCGGCGCCGACAAGACCCTGCTCTACTGGCCCATCCTCCACCACCTTCCGCCGTCGATGTGGCTGCTGCGCCTGCCGCCGGTCTTCATCGGGGCCCTGACCCTGTGGATCCTCTTCCTCGCCCTGCGCCGTCTGGCCGGCGAATGGACTGCGCTCGCCCTCGTCTGGCTCCTCGCCACCGACGCCATCTTCCTGCTCACCACCACCTTCGACTGGGGCCCGGTCGCCATCCAGCACCTTTTCGTCGCCTTGGCCTTCTGGCTCTACGCCCGGCCGAAGCCGATGGTCTTCCTCGGCTCGGCAGCGCTCGGCCTCGCCTTCTGGGATAAAGGCACCGCCATCTGGACCATCGGCGCCTTCGCCGTCTCCGCCGCCGTCTTTCTGCGCCGCGAGATCCTCGCCCGCGTCTCCCGGGCCAATCTGCTCAAAGCCGCCGCCGGCGCCGCGCTCGGCGCGCTGCCGATCCTGATCTTCAACCTCCAGCACCGCCTTGCCACCTTCCGGGAAAACGCCGGATTCACCACCGAGGGCCTGAGCCAGAAACTACAGATCATGTGGCTCACCCTCACCGGCACCGGCATGTTCGGCTTCATGGTCCGGGGAGGCGCGCCGTCATGGCATTCTCTGGCGCCGTGGCTGATCCTGCTGGCCCTCCCCCTGGCCGTGCTGCCCAAGGTCCGGCCGGTGCGTCCCCTGGCGCTGTTCAGCCTCCTCAGCGCACTCATCATCTGGGCGGGAATGTTGTTCGTGCATGCCGGCGGCACGTCGGTTCACCACACGATCCTGGTCTGGCCCTGGCCATACGTCTTCGCCATCTGCATCATCGGCTGCGTCTTGAACGGCTCGAGGCCGGGAAGCGTGGTTTTCGCGCTGCTGGTGGCTGCCGTGGTGGTTTCCAACCTGGGGCTGCTTGCCGTCTACGCCGACAAGGCCTGGGAAAACGGGCCCTCCCCCACCTGGTCGGACGCTAACCTCATGCTTCCAAAGGAGTATCCGGGCCGCAAACACATCCTCGTCCTGGACTGGGGAATCTACAATGTCGCGGTCTACCGCTCGCGCGGCCAGGCCCCCATCGATGACCGTACCTTCAGCGGCCTTCAGCCCGGCGATATCCAGGACATAGCCGATACCGAGTTCCTCGACCACGTCAATTCCCAGGAAATCATTGCCGGCAACAACGCGAAGTTCGATGCCGCCATCGAGAAGCTCGGCCTCGTCCGGGTCGTCGATTCGACCATCCCTGACAGCCACGGTAATCCCTTCCTCGTCTTATTTCACTGCGCCCCAGTGCATTGATTTCAGGGAATTTGCCCGGTACCGGGACTCCCGGGCCCTGAAATCGCGCAGAGAATGAGGAGGTGCGTGATATACTCCTATCTCGGCGATCACTCTGTATCGCAGCAATCCGGCCAGCGGCCCGCTCCGTACCGCTTATCAGGAATCGAGACGCACCACCGTTCCCTTGCCGGGAAGTGGCAGTCACCGTTGAATCGGTGCCGTCCTGTCTTTCATCTGAATTTAATTATTCCGGGAATAGACTTTGGTGCGTCTATGTTGTAGTCTTAGCAGACTCGGAGGAGCCGGGAAGTTTGGCACCAGGCGTGCTTAAGAGCCGTGCATGCCGCCTGCATGCCGTTCTCGGTGGCTGGAGCGAGTGGAGAGAAGCTGGGAGATGAGGGAACCTTAAGCTTGATTCACTCATATTTTTTGAAACTTTGTTGGTAGATTTTCGTCTCTACCACAGAAGATACGAGAGAAACCACGCGGACGTTAGAGTACGAGGGAAACTGAAATGACCAAGGCAGAACTGGAAAAATTCAAGAAGATTCTGGAAGCGAGGCAGGCGGAGCTCTCCGGCCTGCTGCGCAACAGGGATGAGATCGTGATCGAAAAAGCGCCCGATGCACTCGACGAAGTGCAGCTGGCCGGCGAGCGTGAGCTCGCCATCCGCAACCTCGACCGCGATTCGAACATGCTGCGCCAGATTCGCCGCGCGCTGGCGCGGATCGCGGACGGCACCTTCGGCACCTGCCTGCACTGCGAAGAAGACATCTCGCCCAAGCGGATGAGCGCGGTGCCGTGGGCCGCCTACTGCATCAAATGCCAGGAACAGGTCGATCGTCACGAGATTGAAGTCGAGGACAACGCCGATCTGTTCGCCAGCGCCGCTTAATCCGCGGCCCTGAACCAGACTTCCGCGCCGGTTTCCGGGCGGACCCTCCGGAAGAGGGTCCGCCCGTTTTACTTTTGACGCTGTCCAATAAATGACACCATGCGCCCGGCCGCTTCCCGCTCCCGCCGGAACGAGAAAAACCGCTGCGCCGCGCAGAAGGTGCACTCACCCGACTTCCAGACCGTCCTCACCCCGGCTTCCCGAAGCTGCACTTCGTTCCAATGCGGAAGATCGACGTGTGCCTTCCCGGTACCGGACGCCCCGAAACGCACCGCCACTTCCGGCCCCACTTCGTAGCAGCACGGCCCGATTGACGGCCCGATGGCGGCAATGACGTTCTCCGGGCGAACGCCGAACCGTTCCCCCAGCTTCCCGAGCGCCGCCGCGACGATGTTCTCCGCCGTCCCGCGCCAGCCTGCGTGAACCGCCGCTACTGCGCGCGTTACCGGATCGGCCACGAGAATCGGGACGCAATCCGCCGTTCTGACCCCCACCAGCACGCCCGGCTCCCGCGAAGTCAGAGCGTCGCCCTCCTTCCCGCAGTCGCCGGCGTCGAGAACGATGCTCGAATGAATCTGCTTCGCCAGACGAATCTCCGCGGGCAGCGTGGAATCGCGCAATCCGAACCCGTGGATGAGCCAGTCGAGTTCCGCAAAGACCGGAGCCGTGATCATGTCCGCGCAATCACGATCGGCTTGCTGTAGACCTGGCGGACGATTTCCGAAACACGCTCGGCAGCCCACGTTTCCAGATCGATGTCGGTTGCCTTTGGCACCGTCACCGTGATGAGAATGTCGTTCTCGCGCACCTTGCACTCGACCGAGCGGATGCGCTGCCCGTGGCTGCGGTCGAGCCCGTCGGCGAGACGGAGCAGCGGATGCAGCAGCGAGACGGCGCGCCGCCCGTCGGCGTCGAGAAGCTGCAGATTGCCGTGTTCCGGCGTCGGCAGGGCCTTGCGGTGGTAGCGGCAGAGGTTGGCGATCAGTTCGCGCTCACTCGCCGTGAAGCCGGGCAGATCGGAATTGGTCACCAGATAGTAGGAGTGCTTGTGGTGGCGCGTGTCGCTCACGTAGTGCCCGGAGTCATGCAGATACGCGGCGGCTTCGAGGAGCCCGCCATATTGCGGAGCAAGCCGGTGCAGCCTTTGAAAACCCTGGAACAGATCCCCGGCCAGCTTCGCCACGCGGCGGGCGTGCCGCAGGGTTACGCCATAGTGTTCGGCCAGATCCTCCACCACCAGGCGCTGATCGGGCGAGAGCTGGCAGAGGTTGACGCCCGTGCCGCGCTGCGCCAGATCCGCGATAATGCCGTCGCGCACGCCGGCCGCGGAATAGAACAGCGCCGGCTTGCGGAATGCCTCGAGCAGGCGCAGCAGCACCGCCGTTCCCGGGACAATGATCTCCGCGCGCCGCGGACCGATGCCGGTCACCTTCTGCCGTTCGCCCAGCGTCATCGTGACCAGGTCGCGGTAGAGCCGCCGGATCTCGGGAGTGGTGGCGCGCTGCCGGTCGGATTCCTCGCGCTTCATCCGCGGAATCCGGTTCACCGCGCACACCACCGCCGACGCCGTCGCCGAAGTCCCGATCACCCGGCTGATGGGCGCATCGCCCACGCGCCGCACCGCCGAGCCGATCTTTTCCTCGATGAACTCATGCATGCGGTGCAGTTCGGCTTCGCGCGGCGGATCGCCCCGCAGGAACATTTCGGTGAGCCGCAGTGCGCCGAGCGGCTTCGAAAACGTCTGCGCGATCCGCTCGCTCTCGCTGAGAATGATTTCCGCGCTGCCGCCGCCGATATCGATGATCAGAAACGACGCCCGCGGATGCGGCCACCGGCTGCGCACGCCGAGCTGGATCAGCCGCGCTTCTTCCTGTCCGGAAATGATCTCGACCTTGACGCCGAGGGCGGCCGACGTGCGCGCAATGAACTCATCCTGATTGCTTGCGTCGCGCACCGCCGCCGTGGCCACGGCCCGCACCGCGCTGACCTCGAGCCGCCGGTAGAGCGCGGCCATCGAGGTGAGGATCCCGCACACGTTCTCGATCGCGTCCAGGCTGATGCGCCCGCCGCGGAAGACGCTCGCGCCGAGCCGCGTCACCTGGCGCTCGGACGCCAGAATCTTCGGCGCTCCCGATCCCGTCACTTCCGCCGCTTCCATGCGGAGCGAGTTGCTGCCAATGTCGATCGCGGCGTAGCGCGGCATCTCAAGGCTATAATAGCGGCATCCCTCAAAGGACCATACCGATCGCGTCAAAACGACACAAAACAATGGAGTTATACATCCTACGCCACGGCATCGCAGTGGATGCGCAACCCGGCCTCGCGGATTCCGCCCGCGAACTCACCAGTGAAGGCCGCGAGAAGGTCGCCGCCGTGGCCCGCATGGCCCGCAAAGCGGGCGTCGAGCCGTCGCTCATCCTGACCAGTCCCTACGTCCGCGCGGTCCAGACGGCCAAAATCGCCGCCGGGGAACTCGGCTATTCCGGCCATCTGCTCAAGACCGAAGCCCTCAGGCCGTTCGGCACACCCAGGGGCGTCTGGGATGAGCTGCGCGATCACGCGGATGAAAGCGCCGTGCTTCTCTCCGGTCACGAGCCCCTGCTCAGCCAGCTCGTCGGTTACCTGCTTAACGCACCCTCCATGCAGGTGGAGATGAAAAAAGCGACTCTGGTTCGCATCGATCTCTCCGGCCACGGCGCCGTCCCGCGGGGCGCGCTGCGCTGGATGATAACCGCCCGGCTTGCGAGCCTGCTATGAAATCGTCTTTCGTTCCACTCACCGCGGCCTACGAAAAATGGCTCGGTAAAGAGCTCACCATCGTTCCCGAAGATCTCGAGCTCAAGCACAGGGAAATGGCGGCGGATGTCTTCCGGTTCCTGCGCGCCACGTTCTATGCCTGGTCGAAGCTCTATCCGCGGGTTTGCCCGTCAGCCGCATCCGCGCCGGCGCTGCTCGCCGTGGGCGACCTGCACGTCGAAAACTTCGGCACCTGGCGCGACGCCGAAGGCCGCCTCGTCTGGGGCATCAACGACTTTGACGAAGTGAGCCGCATGCCGTACACGATCGACCTGGTGCGGCTGGCCGCGAGCGCCCATATCGCGATCGATACCCAGAGGCTCCAAATCGCGCACCGCGATGCCTGCCTCGCCATCCTCTCCGGCTACCGCGAAGGACTCGAAGCCGGAGGACGGCCGTGGGTCATCGCCGGCCACCATCCCTGGCTGCGCGACATGGTGAATCCCGGGCTGCGCGATCCGATCGCCTGGTGGGGCAAGCTCACAAGCCTGAAGCCAGTCGACGATGTGCCGAAGTCCGCGCGGCGCGCCATCGAAAAGCTCATGCCGGCACGCGGCCTCAAATACGAACTCGTGCATCGCGTGGCCGGTCTCGGCAGCCTCGGACGCCAGCGCTTCGTCGGGGTAGCCGAATACGAAGGCGGCCTCGTCAGCCGCGAGGCGAAAGCGCTCGCTCCTTCCGCGTGGGACTGGGCGAACGGCAAAACGACTCAGGCGATCCACTACCAGCAGGCGCTCGATGAATCCATCCGCGACGTCGATCCGTTCGTGCGCCTCAAGGGCCGCTGGATCGTGCGCCGTCTTGCGCCCGATTGCACCCGCATCGAGATGTCGATGTTCCCGAAGGAACGCGACGAAATGCGCCTGCTGCACGCCATGGGCTGGGAAATCGCCAACGTGCACCTCGGCACCGGCAACGCGCTCGAACTCCTGCGCGACCTGAAGAAGCGCGGCAGGGCGTGGCTGCACCGCGAAGCGGCGAAGATGGTGGCCGCGACCAAAGCCGACTGGGAGACCTGGAGACAAGCGCAAAAAGCCGCGCGCTAGCATGGAACAAGTGCCGTCAGCCAGGGCTACCCGTTCCCCACTCCTTCCCATCTTTCTCATTGTTCTGGTGGACGTCCTTGGGCTGACGATCATCCTGCCCCTGCTGCCTTTCTACGCCGAACACTTCGGCGCCTCGGCTACCGAGGTGGGCATGCTCATCTCGACCTACGCGCTCTGCCAGCTGATCGCTGGACCGGTGCTCGGCCGCATGTCGGACTACATGGGCCGCAAGCCGCTGCTGATCGTGAGCCAGTTGGGCACGCTGGTCGGCTTCCTCATCCTCGCGTTTGCGAACTCGCTGTGGATGGTCTTCGTGGCACGAGTGATCGATGGACTCACGGCAGGCAACCTGTCGCTCGCGCAGGCGCAGATCTCGGACGTGACCGAACCCGAGAACCGCGCGCGTTCGTTCGGGATCATCGGCATCGCGTTCGGCATCGGCTTCCTGATCGGCCCGGCGATTTCCGGCTTCCTTGCGCAGTACAGCGCGCAGTACCCGATCTTCGCGGCAGCGTTCCTCTCGGCTTCGAGCGTCGTCTGCACCGCGACGCTTCTCCAGAAAGCCACGCCGCACGCTGATGAAGGGGATTCAGGACCAGGCGGCAAACGTCTCGGCATCTTCGAATGGGGTGCTTACGCGCAGTACTTCGCGCGGCCCGAACTCGGGCGCCTGCTGCTCCAGTTCTTCTTCTTCGCCTTCTCGTTCGCGATGCTGACGTCAGGGTTCGCGCTCTTCGGCGAACGGCGTTATCACTACGGTGTGAAGGAGGTCGGCTACGTGTTCGCGTGGGTCGGCTTGCTCGGCATCATCCTGCAGGGCTCGGTGATGAGGCCGCTGGTGAAGATGTTCGGGGAACGGAAACTTGTGTGGACCGGCTTTGCCGGCAACATGGTTGGCTACGGATTGCTCGCGTGGTCCCGCACGCTGCCGCAGCTACTCACTGCCACCACCGTGTCGTCGTACGGCAATGGAGTGCTCAGGCCGTCAGTAACTGCGCTGATCACGCATCAGGCCGGCAGGCGAGAACAGGGCGTGGTGCTGGGACTGACGCAATCGCTGACGTCGATCTCCCAGATCATCGCACCGCTCATTGCCGGAGCGATGATCCAGCGCGGGTGGCTTTCGGCTTGGGCGTTGGGCGTGGCGACGGTTTGCCTGTTCGGCCTACTCGCGAGCCTGCCGAAGACTTCTCAGTAGCAATGTACACGCGCCTTCAGGCGCGTTTGGTCTCTTTTTTGTCGATGCCGGGTCTTCGCTGAGGTGGTCGAAAATTACGTTAACCGCAGCCCTCCGGCGCGCCCGCCCAAACGCGCCTGAAGAGACTGTGTGAGAACTGCGCTCAGGGCCTTTGCTCCTAAGTAACCGCTGAGGAAAACCGGGACAGACTCCTTTTTCGCGTTACAAAACTTCTGCGTGAGAGCCGGGACGGCGCGAAAAAGGCTGTCTGTACCGGGTTTTCCGGACCACGCTCGCGGCCGAATACCCGTGAACCGGAGTTCTCACACAGACTCTTCAGGCGCGTGTACATCTACTTCTCCTTCTCGCTGACCATCGACTTCAGGCGCGAGAGTTCCTTGTCGATCTTTCTCCCGCGGCTGACCAGCAGCAGGACGAAGATCAGCAGGATCAGGAACGCGGCTGAGTAGCCGAGGAAGAGGAAGTGAAGGTTTGTAATGTCCATGGTCGTTGGCTAGAACGCGTGGAGTTCGCGGCGCAGGGAATCGATCTCGCGGCGGCAGGTTTCCTGATGCAGGCGTACCAGCATCAGCGCCAGGCCGAGGAAGAGCAGCACGAAGATCCCGATCACAAACGGAGGCACAAACACGGGCGCGAGACCGCCGGTCTCGAGCACCGGTCCCGGATGCTGCGTCTTGACGTTCGGCAGCCGGATCGCCATCAGCACCAGCGGCACGTCGAGGAACGAGAAGATCGAGATGAAGGCCGACATCGTGGCGCGCTGCGTCGGCTCGGCGATCGCGGGGCGGATC
>DASPQQ010000151.1:0-2319 GCA_035624885.1 Bryobacteraceae bacterium
TGCGCTGAATGATGCTGCCCGAACGCAGGTCGACCGCATCCTGCAAAGCCAGGGTTTCCGCAGCGCCGGGGTCCTGCGCCATCTCCTGAACTACCTCACGGACAAGTGCCTGGCCGGGGAAGGCGAGACGCTCAAGGAATACACGATCGGCATCGACGCGCTCGGCAAGCCGCCGTCCTTCGACCCGCGCCAGGAATCGGTGGTCCGGATGCACATGGCGCGGCTGCGCCAGAAGCTGGCCGATTACTATCGCGTCGAAGGCGCGGAAGACACGATTGTCGTCGATCTGCCCAAGGGCGGGTTCCGGCTGACTTTCGAATCGCGCCGGCCCGTTGCCGTCCCGCAGGAAAGCACGCGCTGGACGCGCCGCGAATCGATTCTCGCGGCCATCCTGGTCGTCGCGCTGCTTGGCATCGGCCTCACCGCGGCCGTTCTGCGCAGGCCCGAGGCGCCGGCCTCGGCCTGGACTCCCGAGCTGAAGGAGCTCTGGGAGCCGCTGCTCTCTTCCAACCGCCGCCTCGTCGTCTGCATTTCGACGCCGCTGTTCGTCAATGTGCCCGGCTTTGGCGCCCTCCGCGACTCGTCGCTGAACGACTGGGATAACGCCTCGAGCTCGAAAAGCCTGTCTTCCGTCGAGAAGGCGCTCGGCTCCGGCATGAGCGAGCCGTCGTACGATTTCACCGATGTCGGCACCGCCAGCGGCGCGTTCCTGCTCGGACAGTTCCTCGCGCCGCGCAAAGAGAACGTCACCATCATGAGCGCCAGCCGCATCTCCTGGCATGAGATCGCGGAAGACAACGTGGTCTTTCTCGGATCCCCGGAGGGCATCCACCAGACCGAGGACATCCCGAGCGACGTGCATCTCGTCCTCGAGTCGAACGGCATTCGCAACCTGCATCCGCGCGCGGGCGAGCCGGCCTTTTTCCCGGATGCGCCGGGACGCGATGGCGAGGAGAGCGGTCTCAGCCACGCGCTCATCAGCCGGTTGCCCGCCATGAACGGGCACGGCGCGATCCTGATGCTGAGCGGCAACCAGATGTCGGCCGTGCTCGGCGGCGTCCAGGCGTTCACCAACCCGGTTCTGGCGCGCATGCTGGTGTCGCGCCTGAAGGCGGCCAATGGCAGGATGCCCGCGTATTTCCAGGTGGTGCTGAACGTCAGGTCGATGGACCAGGTTCCCGTGGAAGTCACTTACTCATTGCACCGCGAGCTTTCCGATCCGGGCAAGCGATAGCCGATGCGCGCTGTCATTTTCCTCCTTCTTGCGGCCTCGGCCTGTGCCCAGCTGCATGAGCCGCTTCACCTGGAATCGCCGGTGCAGGATAAAAACTTTTACCTGTTCTCGCTGATTGAGCGCACGCCGGAAGTGAGGAAAGCGGTTGAGACTGCCATTCCGATCGATCGCGCGACTCTGATGCGGGCGGTCGAACAGGAATGTGACGCTGAGGCCGACTGCTTCGTGGCCACCCTCCGTTTCGACGACGAGGAAATCGCGACTGTAGAAAAAGGGCTGCGCCGACTCTATCGCGGGAACAGTGCGGTGAAGCAGATGGCTGACGGCCCTCTGCGAGGGAGCGGCGTCCTGGTTCGCTCCAGCGGGAAGTCGGGCGAAGATTTGCTGGCTGATGGCTGGATTCAGGCCGCCCAGGGCGTCAATCACATCCTCGATGTGTACGGCACGGGGCAAAAACCGCGCTACCCCGCGATCGACTCGCCTTCGTTCGATGTGAAGTCGCCGGCATATGGCCGGCTTGCGCAGCTCCGGGCACAGGTTCTCGAAGACGGCATCGATGCAATGACGTTGTTCTTTGAACCCTCCCTGCGCTTCGCCCTGGCTCTCCTGGACATCAATCACCGGGACGAGTCAGGCCGGCTGGAACCGCTCGATTCAGGCGAAAACGCTGCTTCGCTGAGGCGGATGAAGTCTGTGCAGTGGGAGAAGTTCCCGTATTCGGTGATTGTGGTGCCAGGCGCAGGTCCGGACACACTGGCCTGGAGCTTTTCACCTGAGGGGAAGGCCCGCGTGACGCTGGCCGCGAAGCGCTTTCGCGACGGCAAGGCGCCCTTTATCCTGGTTTCCGGCGGCTACGTCCACCCCAGCCAGACGCCGTATTGCGAGGCGCTCGAGATGAAGAAATCTCTGATTGCCGATTTCGGGATTCCCGCAGACGCCATTCTGATCGATCCGCACGCGCGGCACACGACCACCAATATCCGGAACGCGGTCCGCGAGATCTACCGTTACGGGATGCCGTTCGGGAAGAAGGCCCTCATCACGACCGATCCGGCGCAGAGCGCGTCCATCGAAAATCCCGCGTT
>DASPQQ010000152.1:0-16620 GCA_035624885.1 Bryobacteraceae bacterium
GATTTCCCGTTTCTCGCATCCTCGAGCGAGACGCCATTCGATTCGAGCGTCGCCCCGGTCACCCAGTCGAGGTTGATGCGGGCCAGTTCATATCCGACGAGAGCGGACAACTCCGCCGACTGCGCCGCCGTGAGATCCCGCTGCTCCTGCACGACGTTATAAGACGTCGAAGTGCCGACGTCGAATTTCTGCTGCTCCGCGTCCAGCAGGCGGGCCTGCAGAATTCGGCTCTGCCGCGCCGATTCGTAGCGCGCGCGCGCCTGCTGAACCGCCACCACGGCGTTCACGACATCGACCTGCACCTGGTTGCCATCGCGGGCGGTGACCAGTTCCTGCTGGCGCAGCTGCAGCTGATCGACTCCGAAGTCCGCCTGCGCGCGGCCGTTCCGGAGAGTCACGCGGGCCGTGACGCTGATGTTTTCCGTGGGGAAATTGCGCCGGAAAATCTGGGCCAGCGCGTTGCCGATTCCGCCCGCGAGATAGGAACTGGTGGTCTGGCCATTGTAGGTCCGCGGCACACCCGCGAGACCGGCGTCCGAAGTGCCGGCCGAAACCGACAGCGTTGGCAGCAGCCCGTTCCTCGTGCCGAGCGCCGAGATTGCCGCCGCCCGCAGGTTGCCCTGTTCCGTGAGCAGATCGCTGCGGCCCCCGCTTGCCTTCCGGATCAGATCGTCAACGGGCGGGAGATTGCCGGAGTCCGGAACGGCGAGATGATCGAGAGGGAGAATCTCCGCATGGGCAATGGCCGCATCCGACGAACCGGTCCGGCTCAGCAGATTTCTCAGCTGCACCTGCTGCAGTTCGAGAGCGGTGCGGGAATTCACCAGTGCCTGGTCGGCAATGGCGAGCTGATTCTCCGCGGCCGTGACATCGAGTGCGGCGAGCGTGCCCTCCTCGAAGCGGCGCCGGGTCTCATTGAGGAATCGCCGGGCGGTTTCGAGAGCCTCCTGCTTTGAGCGCAGATCGTCGTAATCGGCGGAAAGCGCGTAATAGGCATCGAGCACGCTGACAACGACGTTCTCGACCTGCGTCCGGAACATGAGGTCCGACATGCCGAGATTCACTCTGGCCACGGAAATCGTGCGTCCGTTCACGGCGCGGCCGAAGCCCTGGGCGAGGTTGTGAGAGATGGTCACCGACGCGGTGGCGGCCGAAGAAGGATTCAGCAGGTCGGTGGGCGCGTTTTCGTTGAGGTAGTGATCGTTGTAATTGACGGTCACCGAACCGCCCGAAAGAAGACCCTGCTGCAGGGAGCCGGAATAGATCTTCTGCCCCTGGATCAGCACCGGGATAATGCTCTGCTTCACATCGGGCTCGGGAACGGTTCGATGGCTGAACGTGGTGGCTTCCTGGAAGATCGGGTCGAGAGTCTGGGCGACCGGGCCGATCTGCGCGATCGTGGCGTTGCCGATGCCGCCGGCGCCAAGGCTCAGGCCGCCGATGCTCACGCCCGCCGAAACCTGGCTTCCGAGAACGCCCTGGCCGCTCGCAACGGAACTCGATTGCGACGCGTTGCTCGGAACGCCGGGCAATGCCCCGCCGGCCTGAGCGCGTTCGAGATTCCATTCGAGCAGAGGCTGCGTGTACCTTGCGACCTCGATGTCGATATTGTTTTCAAGCGCCAGCGCGATGGCGTCCCGCGCCGTGAGATCGAGATGTCCGGCGCGCACCAGCTGGCGCAGCCGGTCCGAATTGGTAAGCCGGACCGGCGGCACCGTGGGCGCCGACCACGCACGCCACAGGACTGGATCACGAGGCCGCACCGGATCGATGGAGCCGCTCTGCGCAAACAGCGCGGCGCTCCAGATGCCCGCGGCGATGACGAAACGCAGGCCGGAAGTCAAGGCTGCGGCCCTCCGGCAGGCACAGGCAGCTGCGCCGGCAGTTCGCTCGCGCGCGACACTTTGCCGGCCACGGCCTGCTCAACCGAAATGCGATTGACCTCGAGCGTGCGGCCGAGCGCCTGGTCGAATGCGATGCGGGCATGGGTGTAATTCGCCATCGCCTGCGCTTCCGAGCTCTGCGCCGCCGCCAGATCCCGTTCGTCCTGCACCACCTGATAGGAAGTTCCCGCGCCGGCTTCGTACTTGATCTGGTCCGCGTTCAGCGTGCGCTCGGAAAGGATTCGTCCCTGGACGGCCGCGTCATGCCTCGCCCGCGCCTGCTCGAGGCCCACCACCGCGTTCTCCACTTCCACGCGAACCTGATTGACCAGCTTCTGCAGATTCAGTTCGTTCTGCCGGATCTCGAGAAGGCTCGTCACATAATCCGCCTGCGCCGCGCGGTTGCGCAGCGGGATGTTCAGCGCGAAGCCGGCCGAGTAGTTCGGATAGTTTCTGCGGAAGATCTGGCCCAGAAGGTTGGGGTAACCTCCGGCGAGATACGGCACGCCGGCCTGCTGCGCGCCGAGCGCCGTCAGCTCACCGGTAAGACCGTTGCTGGTCAGTTCCGCGAAAGCCTGCAGGGTCGGCCGCAGACCGTTCTTCACCCCGACCAGGTTCAGCTTGTTGCTTTCGAGGTTGATGCGCGTCTGCTCGAGTTCCACGCGCTTCGCGACAGCCTCCGGCATCAGCTCATCCGCCGAAGGGATCTGGCCGGGCTCGGGAACGGGGATCGCATCGAGCGGCACCACCCGCACGCCCTTCAGTTCCGCCGCCCCGACTCCCGACCTTGTCAGCGCGTTCTTGAGGATGGTCTCCTGCTGCAGCATGTTGGTCTGCGAGATGGTCAGATCCTGGCGCGCCGCATAAAGCTGGGCCTGCGCGCGCACGGCCTCGATTTCCGCCAGCGTTCCCACGCGCACCTGTTCTTCGTTGTCATGCAGGAACCGCTCGGCCGTTTCCACTTCGCGCTGCCGCGCCCGCATGTCCTGATCGAAGCTCACCAGATCCCAGTAAAGATTCAAGACGGAGGAGACCGTCGTGATCACCTGCTGCTGGAACTGGAGATCCGTGACTTTCAGATTGTTCTTCTGCACCCGGATATTGCGCCCGTTCACCGGATAGCCGAATCCGTTCAGCAGGTTCTGCGTCAGCTGCAGATCGAGGTAGCCGCTCGCATACGGATCGAGGCTGAACAGCGAGCTGTTGACGGTGGTGCGCTGGCTCGCGTAAGTGAGCTGCGTGGAAAGGCCGAAGACAAAATTCTGCGAGTACTGCGCCTGATACGAGTGCAGGTCCTGAATGAGCGCGGTGGTGCCGGTCAGCACCGTGTTGCTCTGCGGCGTGGTCGTGTGCTGGAAGTTGGTGAAGAGGAGGAAGGTGGGGTCGAGCGACGGGATCGCCGGTCCCAGTTGCGTCACGATGCCGCCGCCCGAACTCACGCCCGTGCCGCCGATATTGGTGAGCGGCGATCCGGTGGTATTGATCGCGACACCGGCGAGGCTCACGCTCGTCGGCCCGTTGGCGACGCCGAGTCCGACGCTGCGGAGAACGCCGCCGGCGTTCGCGCGCCGCAACACCTCCCGCGCCAGCAGCGGGCTGTAGCGCTGCACTTCGATGTCGATGTTGTTTTCAAGCGCCAGCGCCACCACGTCCTGCGCGGTCAGATAAAGAATGCCGGCGCGGATCAGCGAGTCGAGGCGCGACGAGTTGGCCAGATTGACGGGCGGCACGCTGCGCGCCTGATAGGGCCTCGCCAACGGTCCGAGCAGCCCTCCCCGGGCCGCGTCGACACGCACGGCGCCGGCCGATTGCGCGAAGGCCGGGCTCGATACCAGCATCGCCGCACAGAGGATCACGAACAACGAATGAGTTCGCATGGTTTTCCTGAAAGATTTCCGGCTGTCTAAGCCGTCGTGGATTCCGGCAGCGCCTGCTTCACGCTGCGGGCCCGGCTCTTGTCCAAAATCGCTGCCATGTACGTGTAAAACACCGGCGTCAGATACAGCGTCACCAGCTGCGAGAACAGCAGACCGCCCACCACCACCAGGCCCAGCGACTGCCGCGCTTCGCCGCCGGCCCCGTAGCCGAGCGCGATGGGAACGGCGCCAAGCAGCGCAGCCATCGTGGTCATCATGATGGGGCGGAACCGGATGAGACATCCCTGATAGATCGCATCGAGCGGCGCGAGGCCCTGCCGGCGCTCCGCTTCGAGCGCGAAGTCGATCTGCATGATCGCGTTTTTCTTCACGATGCCGATCAGCATGATCAGGCCGACGAACGCATAGATGTTGAGGTCGAGATGGAACAGGTAGAGCGTGACCAGCGCGCCGAATCCGGCCGAGGGCAGGCCGGAAAGAATCGTGATCGGATGGATGTAGCTCTCGTACAGAATGCCGAGCACGATGTACACGACCAGAATCGCGACGATCAGCAGTATCCAGAGATTGCCGAGCGAATCCTGGAACGATTTCGCCGCCCCTTCGAAGCTCGTGCTGATGGTGGGCGGCAGCGTCTCTCTCGCCAGTTCCTGAATGCGGCCCACCACGCTTCCCAGTGAAGCGCCGGGCCGGAGATTGAACGAGACCGTCACGGCCGGGAGCTGGCCGTAATGGCTCACCGCCTGCGGTCCCACGCCCGTTTTCAGCTTCGCCAGCGTATCGAGCGGGATCAGAGCGCCTGACGACGACTTGAAGTAGAGCATCGAAAGCGCGTGCGGGTCGGCCGCGTATTTCGGATCCAGCTCGAGCAGAACCTTGTATTCGTTGATGGCCGCGTAGATGGTCGAGACCCAGCGCGGGCCGTAAGCATCGTAGAACGCATCCTCGATGGAGTTGGCATTCACCTGCAGGGCCGCAGCCTTGTCGCGATCGATGTCCACGCTCACCTGCGGGCTGGTGATGGCGAGATCGCTGGTTACATCCTGCACGCCCGGCAGTTTTTCGATCTCCTGCTCGAGCTTCGTCGCGGCGCCGTACAGCACGGCCTTCTCGGGCGACTGCATGGAGAACTGATAGAGGCTCTTGGTCACCTGCCCGCCGATCCGGATGGTAGGCGGATTCTGCAGGTAGACGCGCATCCCGGCAAAGCCTTCGAGTTTGCCGCGCAGATCCGCGATGATTTCGTTCACGCCCTCGCGGCGCTCGCGGCGCGGCTTCAGGTGCACCACCAGCTCGCCGTAGTTCGGCCCGCCGAGAGTGGAAGCCGAAGTCCCGCCCACGGTGGACATCAGCGCCTCGACATTCCCGTTGGCGCGGAACACCTCCGCCACGGCCTTCTGATACTCCACCATCTGATAGAACGAAGTGCCCTGCTCGGCTTCGGTCACGGCGTAAATCTGATCGGTGTCCTGATCGGGAATGAAGCCCTTCGGGATGTTGATGAACATGTAGACCGTCGCCGCCAGCACCAGCGCCGACGCCACCATGGTCGCGGCGCGGTGCCGCAGCACTGCCTGCAGCGAGCGGTCGTAAACGCGCAGCATCGCCTCGAAGAACCGTTCGGTGAAACGATAAAGCGGGCCGTGGCGAGCCTCGCCATGCGAGCGCAGGAAGCGGCTGCAGAGCATCGGGGTCAGCGTCACCGACACGAGGCCGGAAATCAGAATCGCCACGCAGATGGTCACCGCGAACTCGCGGAACAGCCGGCCGAGGATGCCGCCCATGAACAGCACCGGAATGAAGACGGCCGCGAGCGACAGCGTCATCGACACGATCGTGAACCCGATCTCGCGCGAACCCCCGAGCGATGCCGCGAGCGGCTTTTCGCCCTGTTCGATGTGCCGGAAGATGTTCTCCAGCATGACGATCGCGTCGTCGACCACGAAACCGACCGAAAGGATCAGCGCCATCATCGACAGGTTGTCGAGGCTGTAATGCAGCAGGTACATGACGGCGAACGTGCCGATGATCGAGAACGGCAGCGCGAGGCTCGGGATCACGGTGGCCGAGAAGTTCCGCAGGAAAAGGAAGATGACCGCAATCACCAGCCCCAGCGTCAGCAGCATGGTGAACTGCACATCCTTATAGGACTCCCGGATGGTGTCCGAGCGGTCGTAGAGCACGTCCATCTTCACTGACGGAGGAATCTCCGCGCGGAACGTCGGCAGCAGATCGCGCACGGCATTGGCGACATCGATGGTGTTGGTACCCGGCTGCCGCTGAATGCCGAGAATGATGGCGCGCTGCGAACCCTCCGGCGCGTAATACCAGGAGGCGGTCTTGTCGTCTTCCACGCTGTCGATGACGCGGCCCAGCTCATCGAGGCGCACCGGCGAGCCGTTGCGATAGGCCACCACCAGCGGCCGGTACTGGCTCGCGCTCATCAACTGCCCGCTTGCCTGCAGGGTGAACGCCCGCTGCGGGCCGGTGATTGTGCCGGTGGGCAGGTTCACGTTCCATTGCGCCAGCGCCGTCTCGACTTCATTGATTCCCGTCTGGTGCGTCGCCAGCAGATGCGGATCCACCTGCACGTGCACCGCGTACTTCTGCGCGCCGAGCACCTGCACCTGCGCCACGCCGCTCACCATCGAGATGCGCTGCGCGATGCGCGTTTCCGCGTATTCATCGAGGGTCCAGAGCGGCATGGTCTTCGACGTGACCGCCAGATAGAGAATCGGCTGATCCGCCGGATTCACTTTGGTGAATGTCGGCGGCGTCGGCATGCCCTGCGGCAGCAGGCGCGCGGCCTGCGTGATGGCGGCCTGCACGTCCACCGCGGCGCTGTCGAGCGTCTTGTTCAGCGAGAATTCGAGCGTGATCTGCGTCGAGCCGAGCGAATTGGTCGACGTCATGGATTCGAGGCCCGAGATATTCGAGAACTGATTCTCGAGCGGCGTCGCGACCGAAGAGCCCATCGTCTCCGGACTCGCGCCCGGCAGCGACGCCGTCACCAGCAGCGTGGGGAAATCGACGTTCGGCAGATCGCTCACCGCGAGCGAGCGGTAAGCCACCATGCCGAAGAGCGCGATCGCGCCCATCAGCAGGCTGGTCGCAATCGGCCGCTCGATAAATGCCTGCGAGAAGTTCATGGCAGCCGTTACTCTTTCGGCGCCGCGTCCGCGCGGCCCGCGCCTTTGCCGTCGCCGCGTCCCCTGCCCCGCCCGCGGCCTTCCCCGAAGGTCACGCGGCTGTTGGGCGCGAGCCGTAACTGGCCTTCGGTCACCACCGTGTCGCCCGGTTCGAGGCCGCGCTCGATCACGAGATCCTGATCGACGCGCGGTCCGGTCACGACCGGCCGCATCGCGACCGTCCGGTCATCCTTCACGACGTAGACGAAGGTGCCGTCCTGTCCGGTCTGCACGGCTTCGTTGGGCACCACGATCGCGTCCTTGAGCATGGCGAGGCGCAGCGTGACGCGCACGAACTGTCCAGGCCACAGCACGTTGCCCTCGTTCTGGAACGTTCCCTTGACTTTGATGGTTCCGGTCGAGGGGTCGACGGTGTTGTCGATGAACGTCACCACACCGCTCTGGACTCTGGTCGCGTCGTCCTGCGGCTGCGCCTGCACCTGCAGTTTGCCCTCCGCCAAGTGCTGCCGGATGGCCGTCAGCTGCGATTCGGGCACCGCGAAAGTCACGTAGATCGGCTGCACCTGCGCGATGGTGGTCAGTTCGCTGCTGTTGGGCGCCACCAGATTGCCCTGCTTCACGCTCAGGTTTCCCGTACGCCCTTCGATCGGCGAAACGATCGAGGTATAGCTGAGCTGCACCTGCGCGTTCTCCACCATCGCCTCGGCCGTGGCCGCCGCAGCCTTGTCCGCGGCGATCTGGGCCTGCGCGCTCTGGATCGCCGCCTTGTCCGCCGCGATGGTCTGGGAAAGCGCTTCCGCGCTGGCCGAGAGCTGATCGTTCTGCTCACGCGAAACAATGCCCTGGGAGAACAGCCGCGCATACCGCGCGGATTCCGCCGCGGCATACTTCTGGTTCGCGATGTCCCTCGCCAGGTTGGCTTCCGCCTGGCTCTCCGCCGCGGCGTCGCGCGCCGAGTTGGCCTGCGCCTGGCTCAGCTGCGCCTGGGCCTGGCTGAGCTGCGCCCGAAAGGGCCGCGGATCGATCTCAAACAGCGGCGCGTTCTTCTTCACGTAATCGCCTTCGCTGAAAAAGACCTTCGTCAGCTGCCCGCCGACCTCGGCGCGCACCGAAATCGTCGTGTAAGCTTCCACGTTGCCGATGACGTCGATGTTCACCGGCACGTCCTTTTGGGCGACCTTCGCCACCACGACCGGCGCCGGTCCGCCTTCGCCGCGTCCGCGTCCTCCGCCCTTGTCGCTTTTCTCGCTCGCGCCTTTGTTATCGCCGCAGGCCTGCAGTCCGGCCGCGGCCACCGCAACGAGAACCGCGCAGGTCAGGCGAAGGGGTTTGCTGGTTGACGTTCGACGCACGTTTCCTCTTTTCTCTATTGATGGGACAGGGGCTCAGCGGGCAGGGCGGGCATCGGCGCGGCGGCGGTGCGCCGCCTCCACAGCCTCGGAACGTCCGCGAGCCACGTATAGACTACCGGAGTCAGGTACAAAGTCAGCAACTGGGAAATCAGCAGGCCGCCCACGACGGCGAGGCCCATCGGGCGCCGCGATTCGCCGCCGACGCCGTATCCCATCGCGAGCGGCACCGAACCGAGCAGCGCGGCCATCGTGGTCATCATGATCGGGCGGAAGCGGATCAGGCAGCCCTTGTAGATCGCTTCCCGCGGCGTTTTGCCTTCGTTGCGCTCCGCGCCCAAAGCGAAATCGATCTGCATGATGGCGTTCTTCTTCACCAGCCCCACCAGCAGAATGAGCCCGACAAACGAATAGATATTGAGTTCGGCCCTGAACAGCATCAGGGTCACCAGCGCGCCCACGCCCGCCGAAGGCAGCCCCGAAAGGATCGTAATGGGGTGAATATAGCTCTCGTAAAGCGCGCCCAGCACGATGTACATCACGGCGATGACGATCACCAGCAGCAGCGAAAGGTTACGCAGCGAATCCTGGAAAACCTCCGCCGCGCCCGTGAAACTGACCGTCATGGTGTCCGGCAGAATGCCGTTCGCCACCTGCGTGAGGCGGTCGATGGCCTGACCGAGCGAAACGCCATCCTTCAGATTGAAGGAAACCGTGACGGATGGCTGCGTGCCGGTGTGATTGATGGTCTGGGGCATCACGTCCTGCGTGAGCTTCACCAGACCGCTCAATGGCGTCATCGTGTCGCGCGAGGTGTGGAAGTAGATCTTCGAAAGGTAGTCGGTGAACGACTGGTACTTCTGCTGCACTTCCATCAGCACCTCATACTGGTTGGCGCTGCCGTAAATGGTCGAGCTCCAGCGCGGGCCGTAAGCGCTGTAGAGCGCGCCTTCGATCACATTCGCATTCAGCCCCAGCGCGGCGGCCTTGTCCCGGTCCACCACCAGGTTCACGCGCGGGCTTCGCACCTGCAGATCGGAGTTCACGTCGGTCACGTAATCGGTTTCGCGCATCACCGCCGCCGTCAGCCGCCGCGATTCCCGCGCCAGCGCTTCCGTATCCGGACTCTGAATCGTCAGCTCATACGCGGCCGCCGAACCGCGCGTGCCGATGTTGATGGCGGGCGGAATGCGCAGCACGGCGCGGAAGCCGGGGAAGCGGCCCAGCGGGCCGCGCAGGGAATTCATGATCTGCTGGGTGGTGCGCTTGCGTCCCGCGCTCGGCTTCAGGAAGATGCTGTAGTTCATCTGGTTGCCGCCCACGCCGCCCTGGCCGCCGCCCACGTTCACCAGCACGTACTCGAGTTCCGGAATGCGGTGCACAATATCGCTCACCGCATTCTGGTATTCAACCATCTTGTAGAACGATGTGCCTTCCTGCGCCTGCACCGTGATGTTGAACTGATCGTTGTCGGCGTCCGGGATGAATCCCTTCGGCACCACGCGGAACAGGTAAACCGTGAGCCCCACCACGGCGAGGAAGACCACTCCGGTCAGCCCGCGGTGATCCAGCACCCAGCCGAGGCTGCGCCGGTACCCGCGGAACATCAGGCCCAGCGCCGATTCCGTCGCCTGGTAGACGAAGCCGTGCTGACGGCCCGGCTGGTGCGGCTTCAGAAAGCGCGCGCACAGCATGGGCGTGAAGCTGATGGACACGAGTCCCGAGATCAGCACCGCGACCGTGATCGTCACCGCGAATTCGTGGAAGATGCGGCCCAGCAGCCCGCCCATAAAGAGGATGGGGATGAAGACCGCGGCCAGCGAGACCGTCATGGTCAGAATCGTGAACCCGATCTCCTTCGACCCCTGAAGCGCCGCGGCAAACGGCTGCATGCCTTCCTCGATGTGCCGCATGATGTTCTCGAGCATCACGATGGCGTCGTCCACCACGAAGCCCACGCAGAGCACGAGGGCCATCATCGACATGTTGTCGAGCGTGTAGCCGAGCATCGCCATGACTGCCAGCGTGCCGAGAATCGAGAAGGGCAGCGCGAAAGTGGAAATCGACGCGGCCCGCGCGTTGCGCAGGAATATGACGATGATCCCGACCACGAGCAGCACCGTCAGCAGCATGGTGAGCTGGATATCCCGGAACGCGTAGCGCACGTTGCTCGCGCGGTCGGCGCGGCTTTGCAGGTGCGCGGAAGGCGGCAGCTGCTGGTTGAACGCGGGAAGCAGCGCGTTGATCTGGTCGGAAATCTCCACCGCGTTCGCGCCCGGCTGCCGGTTCACCGTGACCAGCACGGCGCGCTTGCCGTTGTCGTAGTTGTGATAGACCCAGCTCGCGGTCTTGTTGTCCTGCACGCTGTCGATGACGGTCGCGACGTCCGAGAGGTGAATCGCCCGTCCGTTGCGGTAAGCCACGGTCAGCCCCTGGAACTGTTCGGCGTTCATGAGCTGGCCGTTGTCTTTCAGGTTGTACGCCGTCTTCCGGCCGTAGAGCGAGCCCATCGGATGGTTCACGTTCCACTGCGCCAGAGCCGAATCCACGTCGTTGAAGCCGATGCGGTACGCCGCCAGCCGGTCCGGATCCACCTGCACCCGCACGGCGAATTTCTGCTGGCCCGCGATGTTGACCTGCGCCACGCCGTTGATCATGGAGAGCCGCGGAGCCAGCATGTTCTCCGCGTAATCGTCGATGACCGAGAGCGGCAGAATGTCGGAAATCAGCGCCATGAAAACAACGGGCGTGTCCGAGGGGTTCGTCTTGCGGAAAGATGGAGGGGCAGGCATGCCGGGAGGCAGCAGCGGGCTCACGGCGGCGATGGCGGCCTGGACGTCCACCGCGGCGCCGTCGATGTCGCGATCGAGGTTGAACTGCAGCGAGACGTTCGAGGTGCCCGTGGAACTGCGCGAGGTCATGGAATCGATCCCCGCGATCCCCGTAAACTGGCGCTCCAGCACCGTCGCCACGGCCGACGACATGGTGGAGGGATCGGCGCCCGGAAGGCTCGCGCTCACGCTGATCGTCGGGTAGTCGACGTTCGGCATGTCACTCACCGGCAGGATGACGTACGCGAGAACACCGAATGCGGCGATCCCCGCCATCAGGAGGCTTGTGGCAATGGGGCGCCGGATAAAGATTTCGGGGATATTCAAAGACGACGAACCTGGGCAGTAATTGCGGCTATCAGTCTATCTGCCACCTTTTCTTAGTGTCAACCCGACGCGCCTCCGGCCGGTCCGGGCAGAGAAAACACTCGTGAGCCAGTCACGCCCAACGAGCGACCGGCGGAGCTGATCTAAAGTATTCTCATGGCCGCAACACCATCCACCATGCTCGATCTCGGAACGCCGGCACCGCCGTTTTCTCTGCCGGATGTGGTCTCGAAGCGAACCGTTTCGCTGGATACGTTCGCCGGGAAAAAAGCCCTCCTCGTGATGTTTATCTGCCATCATTGTCCGTTCGTGAAACACATCCGGCAGGAACTGGCCCGTCTCGGCCAGGATTACGCAAACAGCCAGCTGGGAATTGTCGCGATCAGCGCGAACGATCCCGCGGTTTCCTCCGACGACTCGCCCGAGGGCCTCGCGCGAATGGCCGCCGGCTGGGGCCTCGGCTATCCGGTCTGCTACGACGAAAGCCAGGCGGTCGCCAAAAGCTACGCTGCCGCGTGCACACCGGATTTCTTCCTGTTCGATGCGTCGCGGCGCCTGGTTTACCGCGGCCAGCTGGATGAAAGCCGCCCGGGCAACGGCAAACCCGTGACCGGCGCGGATCTTCGCGCCGCGATCGAGGCCGTGCTTGCGGGGCGCGAAGTCAGCTCGAAGCAGGCGCCCAGCCTTGGCTGCAATATCAAGTGGCGGCGGGGCAACGAACCCGCGTACTACTAACGGTTCGCGCCGGCCAGCCTGCGATAGTATTCCGCGACGGAGTCCTGATAGCCGGCCGGAATCTTCGTCGGGTCGGTGTTGCGAATGGTGCCAGCCTGTTTTTCGTCGAGCTGGCGGCGAAGCTGCAGTTCGAGCGCATCCACTTCGCTCGTCAGCTTCTGGTGCATCTGCTCGACCAGCGCGGGGTTGCCGGGGAACCGGCTGGGATCGAGGTTGCGCATCTGCTCAATCAGGGATTGCAGTTCCGCGCGCGCCTCGGGGCTGTCCTGCACGACGGCGCGGACGCCGTTGAGCATGTCGAGAGCCTGATCGATATCGCGCTGCGTGTCGGCCGGATTCGGACCCTGCTGGGGCGCGACCGCGTGGCCCTGAATGCGCGTGTTGCCGGTATCCCAGCCACCGTAGAGAGGACCGCGGCGATCGCCGGCGCCGCCTCCGGGATTGCCGACCGGGCCGGCCACGCGATTACCAACACCGCCAGCCATGTTGCCGCCGCCGCGGTTGCCACCGGCCTGATTACCTCCCTGCTGGTTGCCGCCTCCGGTCTGATTGCCTCCGGTCTGATTGCCGCCTTGCTGATTGCCGCCGGGCTGATTGCCGCCGGGCTGATTGCCTCGCGACAACGAATCCGGCTGGAACTGCATACCGGCGGGACCCTGCTGCTGTCCGGGTTGCTGGCCTTGTCCGGCCTGCGGGTTGCCGCGTCCACCCAGGTTTCCGAGCTGATCGCGCAGCCGTGAGAGATCGTCCATCGCGTGATTGAGAGCGAGTTGCTGATCGCCCTGCTGCGCGGCGCCGAGCGCGCGTGCCGCTTCGCCGATCTGCTGGCTGAGCTTTTGCAGATCGCCGGTAATGTCGCTCTCCGCCTTGTCGGAGAACTGGCCGGTGCGCAGCCAGTCCGAACTGCGCTGCATGCGCGTGTTGAGGTCGTTATCGTCCATCCCCTCGAGCGCGCTGCGCAGCTTGCCCGAAGCGCCCGGCTGCGCGGGACCGAGTTCGCGCGCTTCGTTGCGCATCTGCTGGGTGAGGTGAGAAAGATCGTCGGCGGCGCGCTGCCGGTCATTCACCATCTTGTCGATATCGGCTGCCGATGGCGGCTTCGGCGGCTGATTGGCCGCGCGCGCGGCGTTCATGTCCTTGATGATGTCGCGCACCCGATCCGCCTGCTGCTTCTGGCGGTTTGCCAGTTCCTGTGCCGACTGCGCCATACGGCTGAGCTGGCCCGAAGCATCCTGCTGCTCGACGCCGCCGAGAAGATCGGTGGCCTGACGAAGGCGGTCCGCCGCGCGGCGCGAATCGGCCGCGGAACCGTTGGCGGCACGGCGCATATCGTCGTTGGCCTGGCGCAGACGTTCGAGAGCCTGCTCGGCTGCCTGCTGGCGGCGGTTGGCTGCTTCCTGAGCGGAACGCTGGCCGGCGTTATTGAGATCGTCCTCGCTGCCCGGTTGTCCTCCGCTGGCGCCGCCGGCACTGGCCTGAGAGCCGCCCGCGCGTCCCGATTGCCCTGACGAAGACGAACCGCTCTGCTGGCCGGAGCGGCCTTGTTGACCCTGCTGTCCCGACTGACCCTGCTGGCCCGATTGCCCCTGCTGGCCTTGCTGGCCCTGCTGACCGGACTGGCCCTGCTGACCGGACTGGTTCTGCGCCAGCTGCTGTTCCATCTGCCGCTGCAGTTCCTCAGCCTCGCGCTGCAGCATTTCCTGCTGCCACTTCTGTTCGGCCGTCTGCTGGCCGTTGCGCTGCTGCTGGGAGAGATTCTCTTCGCGGCGCGCCAGTTCGTCGAGCTTCTTCAGCGCTTCGTCGATCTCCTGCGCCTTCTGCTCTTCGGAGCTCGCCGGAGCCTTCTGGGTCTCGTACTGGTTCTTCTCCATGTCGAGTTCGAGATCGGCAAGCGCGGCCAGATCGCGTGCCGCGGCGCCACCGCCGCCTCCACCACCACCGCCGCCAAAGGCGACCTGAATCTGCCGGAAGGTCGCTTCGGCGCGGAGGAGATACTGGAGAGCTTTCTGCTCGTTGGGAATGGCGTCTTTCCAGTTCTCCTTCTGGAGTTGCGCCGCGGCCGGGCCCATGGCGTCCGCTGCCGCGACCATGTCCTTTTCGAAGGAACCGATGGCCTGCATTTCATCGGTGAGCTGGCGGGCTTCGAGACGGCCGGAGAGCGTGATCGCCTGATCGCGCAGCGTGGCCTGGGATTGCGAGAGAAGTTTGGACACCTCGGCGGCCTGCTGGGCGGTTGAGTTTTTGTCTCCCTGCTGGCGGAAAGTGGACGAGATGATTTCCTTCTCGCGTTGCGAGATCATGCCGGGGTCGGTACCGCCGCCACCGCCGCCTCCGCCACCGCCACCGCCTCCGGCCTGCGATTGCGAATATTCGCGTTCGAAGGGTTCGGCCTGGATGAAGATCATGTCGGTGCGGGCTTCGGCGTTTGCGTCTTTCGCGACAGCGTAGACGCTGACGAGATCGCCGGGGACGAGCTTCAATTCTTCGAGCGAAATGGTGGTGCCGCCGGTGGCCTGCTTTTCGCCTTTCTTCGGCAGAAGGTCGATTGTCTTCTCTTCGCCGCCATTGACGGAGTAGTGCAGTTCGGCGCCGCGCAGGCCGTATTCATCGGTCGCTTTCGCCGAGACTGTGACTTCTTCGATGGGGCTCGCGCGGTAATCGCCCTGGCCGGGCCGGACCAGCGCAACCTGAGGCGGATTGGGTTTGCGCGCTTCGATGAAGAAGTCTTCGCTGACGCGAACCGGCTGGCCGGCTTCGACGCCTGCGACGTGGTAGACGCCGTCTTTATCCATCTTCACGGAGCCGCGATAGACGTTGTTCGCGCCGCCGGTCAGAGCGATCTTCTGGCCGTCATCGAGCTGGATCTGACCACCGGCGAGGGGGCGGTCCGTTGAAACTTCGAGCGTGGCTTCGGTGCCGAGAACGGCGCGCAGATCGCCGCCGCGCTCTTCGGTTTCAGGCGGCATGCCGGTCCACGCGGGGTAATGATAGGTCACGCGGATCTGCTTTACAGCAGGGAGATCCGTGATGCGGATGCGATAGTGCTTTGACTCCATCACGCCCGCGGTGACGTAATACTCGACGTTGTCCTGCAGGGCTCCAAACAGGAACTGGTAACCGCCGGCGAAACTGCCGGCGTTTGCCTGCATGGGAGTTTCTTCCCACTTCGACGAGTTTTCAAAGCGGGCGTGCAGCTTGACTGCCGGCGATTTCAGGCCGATGGGCAGGGCGGAAATCAACTGGTCGGCGTGGCGGCGGACAACGGCGTCGCCCGGGCTCACGCGCAGATCGTAGAGGGCCGGCTTGTCTTTGTGCGGACCGGTCCAGAGGAGCGAGGCGCCGTAGCCGAGAAAACCGGGGCCGTCGGCGATGATCCAGACGAGGGCAATGAGAGCCGCGGCGGCGGCGCCGAGAGAGATGCGGAGGCGTTGATCGGTAACAAGCGTTTCGGGACGCGCGTGCTGCGCCACGTCGAGAGCATCGCCCGCGAGCAGTTCAATAAACGGGTCGCTGCCGTCGCGTTCTTCGAAGGTCGTCAGGCGCTGCTGGAACTGCGGAAACGCGGTCTCGGCGGTGCCGACAGCGCGGCGGCGCGTGAGACGCCGCAGGGGCAGGATGAGGCCGGCGATCGCAGCGGCCGCGAGAATCGCGATGAGCGCGAGGCGGGCGGCGGTGACGCTGCCGGCGGAGAAGGCCAGGGCGTTGGCGATGGTGACGAGGATGAGAGTAGCGACGAGTGCTCCGCCGGTGATGACGGCTGCGCCGCGCAGCATGGTGCTCCAGCGCAGACGCTTTTCGAGCTCGGCGATGTAAAGGCGAAGCTGCTCGCGGAAACTCATTCAGCCTCCCTTGGCGATTCTGCCGCCAATGTTATGAATACATGAAGGATACCGCAGATTCGGACTGCCTCGCGTATAGCGAATCTCCCAAACAAAGCCAATTCCGGACAGCCAGGGGACAGACAGCCTTTTTCGCGACGGAGGAATCGTTCGAGCAGAAAAACCGGGGACGCGAAAAAGGTGTCAGTCCCCGACGGAGCGTCTGCGCCTTTGCACACTATGAGCCCGGTTTTGAGAGTACACCCGGCGGCGAAGAAAGAAAACGGTGACTGCATTTTCAGGCCTCTTCGCGCTGCGTGCCGAGGTAGCGGCTCGAAAGCACCGATTCCGCCAGTGCCGCGAGAAAACCGGCCAGCATGACGTACCACCAGATGGATTCGGGCGTGGTGTGGACCGCCGCGGAAGTTCCACCCGCTTCCTGCGCGCCGCCCGATCCTTTGCCCTGCCAGAGAGCGATGGCATCGTCCGGCATCACTTCGAGGTTCGATTCTTTGGGATCCGGATTGACGCCGACTTCGTTGCGCTTGCCGTTGGCGAGCCGGATCTGGTAGTAGCCCGCTTCGGTGAGCTGGAACGATTGCGCGCGGGCGGCTTCGGCGAGGCTCAGTGGACGGCGGCCTTCGGGGTCGG
>DASPQQ010000153.1:0-3963 GCA_035624885.1 Bryobacteraceae bacterium
GTTGGGCAATGGCATGGTGTGTTGCGGTCGAGGCGGCCACGCTCGCCGGCGGTGGAACCGGGTTGTGGCTGACGCCGGGCGTCTGGGTGAGCTATCCGCTGGCGGTTGCCGCCGGGACATTCCTTTTCCTCGGCGGGGGAGCCCTCGGGGTTCGGTTAAAATGGGCCGATGCCTGAAGGCCCCCCAGTTCTGGGATCGCTTCCCGAGTCCGCCGCCAGTTTTGAAGCCTCTCTCGATGAGCTGGAGAAGGTGGTCAGGGAGCTGGAGGCGGGGGATCTGCAGCTTGACCGGTCGCTCGAACTTTTCTCGCGCGGCATCGAGTTGAGCGACATCTGCCGCAAGCAGCTCGAGGCGGCCGAGACGCGGGTCGAAATGCTGGTCCGGAAGGAAGGCTCGTATCAGGCCGAGCCGTTTAATCCAGAAAAATAATGAATCTCGCTGAGTTTCTGAACGAGCAGCAGGCTCTGGTCGATGCCGCGCTCGACCGGCTGACGCCCGCCGAATCGGTTCATCCCGCGACCATCCATCGCGCCATGCGCTACAGCCTGTTTGCGGGCGGCAAGCGCATCCGGCCGATTCTTTGTCTCCAGGGCGCGGCGGCGGTTGCCGATGGCGTTCCCGGTGCGCTCGAGGCCGGCTGCGCGCTCGAAATGATCCATACTTACTCGCTGATCCACGACGATCTGCCGGCGCTCGATAACGACGATTTCCGGCGCGGCAAGCCGACATCGCACAAAGTCTTCGGCGAGGCGATGGCGATTCTGGCCGGCGACGCGCTGTTCACGCTGGCCATCCAGACGCTGGTTTCGATTGAAGCGCTCGACGCGGAGCGCGTGCGGGCGCTGGTGAAGGAACTGTCGTTTGCGTCGGGGACGGTGGATGGCATGATCGGCGGCCAGGTGACCGATATCGAAGGCGAGAAGCAGACTCCCACGCCGGAACTGCTCGATCAGATCCATCGCGCCAAGACCGGCGCGCTGCTCAAGGCGAGCGTCCGGATGGGCGGCATCTGCGCGGGCGCCGGTGCGCCGCAGATGGCGGCGCTTTCGGCCTACGGCGAACACGTCGGCCTCGCGTTCCAGATCGTCGACGACATTCTGGACGTCGAGCAGTCTTCGGAATCGCTGGGCAAGACGGCGGGCAAGGACGCCGAACAGGGCAAAATCACCTTTCCGGCCGTTTACGGCCTCGAACGCTCGAAGCAGATGGCCGAAGACGAATGCACGAAAGCCCATGACGCGCTTGGGCCGCTCGGCCAGCGCGCGCGGCGCCTGCACGAGATCGCGGACCTCATCGTCCGCCGCAAGTCTTGAAGGCGAGTCTTGAAGATCAGGCTCGATCGCTGGATGGTCGAACACGGTTTGGCGGAGAACCGGCAGAAGGCGCAGGCTCTGATCATGTCGGGAGCGGTGCTGGTGGACGGGCAGAAGGCGCTCAAGGCCGGGCAGCCGGTGGATGAGAACGCGCGCGTCGAAGTCACCGCGAAATTGCGCTACGTCAGCCGCGGCGGGCTGAAGCTCGAAGGCGCCCTGAAACAGTTTGGAATCGATGTGAACGGCCGGGTTTGCGCCGATTTCGGTTCCTCGACGGGCGGCTTTACCGATTGCCTGCTGCAGTCCGGGGCGGCGCGGGTCCACGCGATCGATGTGGGCCAGGGGCAGCTCGACTGGACCCTCCGCAACCATCCGCGCGTGGTCGTCCACGAAGGCGTCAATGCCCGTTATCTGGAACCGGCGGAGATCGGCGAACCGGTGGATCTGGCGGTTTGCGACGTCAGCTTTATATCGGCGACACTGATGCTTCCGGCCATGGCGAAAATCCTCAAGCCCACGGGCGCGATCATGGTGCTCATCAAGCCGCAGTTTGAAGCGGGCAAGGGACGCGTGGGCCGCGGCGGCATCGTGCGCGATCCGGCGCTGCACGAAGAAGCGTGCCTCAAGGTGAAGGCCTGCGCGGAGGAACTCGGTTTCGTTACCGATATCATGGAAAGCCCGATCACCGGCGCGGAAGGCAACAGGGAATTTCTGCTCTATGGGCACCGTTAAAACCGTCGGCATATTCTCGAAGCCGCATTCGCCGGCGGCGGTGAAGCTGGTGCCGGAGCTGCTGCAGTGGCTCAAGCTGCGCGACATTCAGGCGCGGCTCGACAGCGAAACGGCGCATTATGCCGGCATGCTCGTCGGGCTCGACCGCGCGCATGTGGCCGATGGCTGCGATCTGGCGATCGTGCTGGGCGGCGACGGGACGCTGCTCTCGGCAGCGCGCGCGGTGGGGAATCGCGCCATTCCGCTGCTGGCGGTGAATCTGGGCGGGCTGGGTTTCCTGACCACGGTCTCGACCGACCACCTTTTCCCCGAACTCGAACGGGCTCTCCTCGGCGAGCACAAATACACGCGGCGGCGCATGCTGAAGGCGGCGCTCGTGCGGCAGGGGACGGTCGTCGCCGAGTACCACGCGCTGAACGACATCGTGATCGCGAAATCCTCGATCGCGCGTATCGTGGATCTCGAAGCCTGGGCGGGCGACAGCTTCATCTGCGCCTATAAAGCCGACGGGCTGATCATTGCCACGCCCACCGGCTCGACGGCCTATTCGCTGGCGGCCGGCGGTCCGATCATCTATCCGCGGGTCAACGCGATTTGTCTGACGCCGATTTGTCCCCATACGCTGACCAACCGGCCGCTGATCGTCCCCTCCGACATGGGGATACGGGTGGTGAGCCGGGCGAGCGACGAGGAGGCATATCTGACGGTGGACGGGCAGGTGGGCAGCCCGCTCGAGGCCGGCGACGCGGTCGAATGCGGCATCGCCGATTTCGAAATTCTGCTGATTCGTTCGCCCGACCGAACTTTTTTCGACGTTCTGCGTCAGAAGCTGAAGTGGGGAGAGCGGTAAGCTGAAAGCAATGGCGACTCAACAATCGGCCACGCAGCCGAAAGAAGGAATGGCTGCGATCAATGTCTGGATTCTGCCCGTGCTGGCGGGGTGGATCATTCCGGGCGGCGGGCATTTCCTTCTGAAGAAGACGGGCCGCGGCGCCCTGATTCTCGGTTCCGTGTTCCTGATGTTTCTGTTCGGCATGTTCATGCGCGGCGCGATGTTCGTGCCGGAGCGCGGCGATCTGCTGACGATGGTGATCAGCTACGGCGGATTCCTCGCCGATCTGGCCGCGGGCGCGCTCTATTTCGGGGCCTCGCTCTTCGGTTATTCGCAGCCGGATATGCCGGGCGCGGTGCACGACTACGGGACGAAGTTCCTGGTCACCGCCGGGCTCCTGAACATCCTCGCGATGACCGACGCCTACGAAATCGCTATCGGGAAAAAGGACTGATGCCGAAGATCACGTTGTCGCATTTCGAAGCCGCGTTCCTGTTCGCGCTGTTCAGTTCGGTCGTGATGGGGATCACGTCGAAGAAGACGGACAAGGAGCGCTTCAACTACGGCGCTTACTGCTTTGGCTGCTTCCTGCTCGCCCTGCTCGCCATTGGCTGGGTGATGAAGCTCGGTCACGGCTAGGCGATTGCCGAGCGGCGTCTTTGGCAGCATACTAGGGTACATGCGATTCGCCCTTCTGATCCCCATTTTCGCGCTCGTCTCTTACGCGCAGACGCCCTCCCCTTACGTCAGTGTTCTCGGAACCGTCACGAGTATCGACGCCGCCGGGCACGTGGTGGGGGTGAAGAGCGACAAGAGCGGGGATACGACCGTCAAGTTCGACGACAAGACGAGCTTCCGCGTGGTTCCTCCGGGTGAGACCAACGTGGCCAAAGCCACGCCGGGGAAATTGACGGACGTCAGTGTGGGCGACCGCGTGCTCGCGCGCGTGCGCACCGAGAACCCCACGGGTCTCCCGGCCAACGCGCTTTACATCACAAAGCAGGCGGCCATCGCGCAGCGCAACGAGAAGACGAAGGAAGAGTGGCAGACCCAGAGTGTCGCCGGACTGGTGAAGGCCGTCGATTC
>DASPQQ010000154.1:0-2132 GCA_035624885.1 Bryobacteraceae bacterium
GTCGAGTATCTCCAGAACGGCGTCGCCATCAACGCGGTGAACATGCCGTCGCTTTCGCCCGAGCAGTACAAGGCCGCGGCGCCTTTCATCGATCTGGCGGAACGGCTGGGCCGTTTCGCGGCTTATCTGGCGACCGGAAATCCGACGACAGTGCGGCTGACGTATTTCGGGCGCATCGCCGACATGAATACCAGCCTGCTGCGCAATGCGGGTCTGGCGGGCGTGCTGAATCGCTCGACGGCGGTTTCAAGGGCCAACGTGGTGAACGCGATGCAGCTTGCGGCCGATCGCGGCTGGAACGTGGCGGAAGTGCACGACAAGCGCGCCGGGCAGGGCGACAGCATCCGGCTGGAATTCGAAACCGATTCGAGCGTGACGACGGTGGAAGGCACGGTGATTCTCGGCAAGCCCCGTCTGATGCACGTGGATGGCATCTACATCGAAGCGCCGCTGGCCGGTCCGCTGGTGTTCCTCAAGAATCTGGACGTGCCGGGCGTGATCGGCCACGTGGGCAACGTGCTCGGTTCGAACCGGATCAACATCGCGAACTTCTCGCTGGGGCGCCGGGATTCGGGCGAGCCGGTGGAGGCGATCGCGGTGATTTCGACCGATTCGGTGGTGCCGCAGGATGTGCTGGAACAGCTGCTGTCGAATCCGGCCATCAAGCTGGCGCGATCGGTGCAGATCGGCTGAGGCGGGAATTCAGGCAAAGGGAAAAAGGCGGTCCGGAAACGGACCGCCTTCATTGTTTGAACAGGCGGCTTGCGGCCGGCTTTTTTCAGTTTTTGGGGAGCTTTTCGAGGATCGCCGCGCTCTCTTCGATCTTGTCTTCACGGTAGAGAACGCTCGCCAGAGCCTTCATGGCATCGACGTTATTCGGCTCGGCCTTGAGAATCTGCTTGTAGATGTCTTCGGCCGTGGTGTAGTCCTTGCGGTCGGCGTACTCCTGCGCGGCCTGCATTTTGGTTTTCGTGTCGGTGCCGATATCGACTCTGGGCGGTTTCGCCGCACCGCTTTCAGCGGACGCGGCGGCGGGCGCACTGGCAGCCGCGGTGCGCGAGCCGTTGCCATGGCCCGTTTTCGCAATCTGGCTCGAAACGATGATGACCAGAGCGATGCCTGCCACCACGGGCCAGAAGACTTTCGGGGAAAGCGAGAATCCGGTGCCCTGAGAGCGGTGGCGCGCTGAGCGGGTCTCCGCGGCGGGCGCCGGTCCCGGTTCCGGCAGTGCCAGCCGCTGCGGGAGTTCCTTCGCGAGGCGATCGACACCGCTGATGAGCCGGCCCAGATTGTCTTCGGTGCGCGCCGAGTATTCGCGAAGCTGCTGCATGGCTTCGGCCTGCTTCGACATGTCGGTTTCGAGAGCCGTCACGCGCTGCACCAGCTTCACCTGAATGTTTTTGACGAAGGTTTCGAGGGTGCGGACGTGGGTCTCTTCGATCTCCTCATGCAGCTTGCCCGCCATCTGCTGGAAGCGGGAGGTAACAGCTTCCTCGATGAGCTGCGGCAGGCGCGCTTCGAGCTCCTGCACGGTTCGGCCGAGAGCGACGTCCGTGCGTCCGGTGCGGAAGGTATCCGCCATCTGGGTGTTCAGCCAGCTGCGCACATCGCTCGGAACGGGCTCCTCGCCCGATTCCATGCCGATCACGCGGCCTTCAATGTCATCGAGGCGGTCAAGGATGGGCTTGATGCCGTCCGCCATCAGACTCAGAATTTCGTAGTCGCGGTCCTCGAGATTGGCATTGCCTTCTTCGCGCAGGCGCTCGCGGAAGCGCTGCGGATCGGCCGTGCGGCGGCGCGCGCGATTCGGCGGCAGGCGTCTCTCGCGCAGAGGCCGGCCGGAGGACCGGCCGGGGCGATCTTCGTACTCGCCCTCTTCTTCCCCGGCGTATTCCGGTTCGGTTTCGGCGCGCGCGCTCCGGCGCGGCTTCGCGGCGCTCTCGCCGGATGGAGACACGCGACTCTGCACGGGAGGACGCACCGGTTCCTGCAGCAGATGACGGTCGAGGCCGTCGCGGCGCAACTGGGGCGAAAAATACTGGCCGCCGTCGCGCACATACGAGATGGCGTCGACAAGATGGCGCGAAGGGCCGTTCTTGAGAATATAGCCGTCGCCGCCGGCGCGGACGACT
>DASPQQ010000155.1:0-5296 GCA_035624885.1 Bryobacteraceae bacterium
GTCTGGACAATCCCGGTGCGCGCCGTGCTTTTCCAGTCGACGTGGCGGGCTTCGTCGGAGGGCTCGTACGCGCGGATGCGGTAAAACTCCCGGCCGTTGCCGCGCAGGCAGCCTTCCATTTCGCCGGCAATGGAATCCAGTAAAGCTTCCGTCGCCGGGTCCCCGGCAAGCGAAGGATAGACGATGGTCGGACGGTGAAGATCGACGCCGCTGGTTCGCCGCACGAAGCCGAACGGAAAGCGGGTCGAGATCAGGAAGGTGTTTTCGCTGTGCCTGCCGCGGCGGGGAAACACGATTTCGACCGCGGTTTCGAGCGTGGCATGGCCGGGAATCAGGGGAAAGTAGACCGGTTTCGCCAGCGTTTCCCCGGAAAGCTTGATGGAAAACGACGGCGTGAACCGCTTCAGATTGCGCAGCCGGATGCGGGCCTCGGCCGGCGTTCGGGCGCACACGTGTTCCGGGAGAAGCAGTTCCAGTTCGAGGCCGGCCAGCACCAGCCGGCTCAGGAAGCCGGAAACGAGCAGCAGCGCCAGCATGGCGGCGAAGATCAGGAAGAGCAGATTGTTGCCGGAAAGGAAGGCTCCCACGCCGGTGAGCAGCATGGCGGCGAGGAACAGCAGGCCGGCGAGCCCCACGCGGTAGTGAACGCGCCGGGCGAAGAGAATTCGCGCCAGATTGCGCAGGCTGGTCGGGGCCAAGAACCAGTATCGGGGAATTGGTCATATAATCGAAACAGCGGCAGTGGGGCGATTCCGCGCACCGATTTCGCCCCGCGCCGCGTCAGGAAAACTATGAACAGCCGCGCCAAGTTCTTTGTAGTCATGTCGTCGACCTGTATGGTTGCGCTTCTTCTGCTTGGCGTCGCCGCCAGCAAAGGCGCGTCCGCCGGTGAAACCGCGCAGGGCGACACGAACATTTACAAGCATCTGGCTGTTTATTCCGAAGTTCTCTCGCGCATCAAGAGCGAGTACGTGGAAGAGCCCGATATGGGCAACGTCACGCTGGGGGCGCTCAACGGCCTGCTGGAATCGATCGATCCCTACGCGAGCTACCTGAACGCCAGCCAGTACAAGGATTACCTGAAGAATTTCGACGCTTACCGCGGCGATACCGGCATGGTGCTGGCCAAGAAGTTCGGCTATATCACGGTCATATCCGTGATTCCGGGCTCTTCGGCAGCGAAGGCCGGCCTGACCACTGGCGACATGCTCGAATCGATCAAGGGCATCGCCACCCGCGATATGCCGCTTGCCTACGCGCGGCTGCTGCTCAAGGGCGAACCCGGATCGACCATCGAGCTTTCCGTGCTGCGCCGCAAGCCGGAGCCCCAGAAACTGACGCTCGAGCGGCAGGTGCTTGCCTATCCGCCGGTTGAATCGCGGCTCCTGCCGGACAACATCGGCTACGTGAAGGTCGAAACCATGTCGGCCGGCAAGGTGGCCGAAGTTTCGACTGCCGTCGCCAATCTGCAGAAGGACGGCGCGAAGAGCCTGATTCTCGACGTGCGAAACTGCGCCACCGGCACGCCCGAAGACGGCGTGGAACTGGCGAATCTGTTCCTCGACAAGGGCCTGATTACCTACACCCAGGGCCAGCGCTCGCCGCGCAGGGATTTCAACGCCGATCCGAAGAAGGCCGTGACCACGCTGCCGCTGGTGGTGGCGACCAACCGCGGAACGGCTCTGGCTGCCGAAGTGGCGGCTGCGGCGCTCGAGGCCAACAAGCGCGCCGGCGTCGTCGGCGAGCGGACCTACGGCGATGCCTCCGTGCTGCGGCCCATCACCATGGACGACGGCAGCGCCATCATCCTTTCCGTGGCCAAGTATTACTCACCGGACGGCAAGTCGATTCAGGATAACGGTGTCACGCCGGAAGATGTCGTGGTCGAGCCGGAACCGGCGGTTCCCGATACCGGAGACGATGAACCCGTGGTGGAAACGAAGGAAACGAAGCCGGCGGAAGACCTGATCCTCAAGCGGGCCATCGAAGTCGCTCACGACAAAAAGTAGGCAGGTCGAAGGCAGGAAATGGAAAAGGGGGACCCGGTTGCCGGGTCCCCCTTCTGCTTTTAGAGAGTCTTGAGGTAGGCCAGAACGTCGTTCTTCTCGGCGTCCGAGAGGATGTCCTTGTAAGACGGCATACCGTTGCCGCCCGCATCGATCTTCGCGCGCACGCTGGCGTCGTTGGCGGCGCCGCCGCTCTTCAGCTTGTAGCCGGGCTTGAAGAGGCCTTTGAGGCCGGGGCCCATCTTCACGTCCGCACTGTCGGCGTTGTGGCACACGGCGCAGTTCTGGTCGAACACGCCCTTGCCCTTGCCGGCATCGCCCGCCGCTCCACCTTTCTTACCCTGGCCATAGAGGCTGGAGCCGGCGAGGAGGACAACACCGGCGATCATGAGACTGATTGAATTCCGCATCGAAAACAGTTTACTAGATAGCCGGTCAGCGGAGCCGGCTTGCATCTGCCGTTCATTCAGGCCTGGGCGGAAGTGGTAAAAAGGGTATGGATGGACCAGGAAACCAAGGACTTCCTTCTGGCGCTGGAATCCAGGCTGGAAGAGAAGCTGGGCGCGAAGTTTGACGCGAAGCTGTCTGCTTTTGAAGAACGATTTGACGCGAGGCTCCAGGAACTGGAGACCCGTGTGAGGGCTCACGCCGAAGAGGTTGAGACCCGCCTGCTGACCGAATTCTGGAAATGGGCGCGCACCAGCGAGATGAAGGAACGGCGCAACAGCGGCAACCTTGCATCTCTCGACGAGCGCTTGTCATCACTCGAAGAGCGGGTTCGCGACCTCGAAATGCGCCGTCCCCGTCCATAATCGTTTCGCGTGTGGAGACTCCGTTCCATTCTGTTCTCAGCCCCGGCGGTCATCATCCTGACCATACTGATGGCCACCGGGTCCCTCATCTGTTCCCCCTTCGATAAGACCGGGAAGATCCAGCACTGGTGGGCGCGGCAGTGGTCGCGCATGCTGCTCGCGGTCTCATTCTGCCGGTGCCACGTTTTCGGCGCGGAAAAACTCAAACCCGATACGCAGTACGTTGTCGTCTCCAATCACGCCAGTTACGCCGATACGCCGGTCGTGCTTGCCGCGCTGCCCCTCGAGATCCGTTTCTTCGCCAAGAAAGGCCTCTTTTCGATTCCGTTCCTCGGCTGGCATCTGGCGCGCGCCGGGCATCTGCCGGTCGTCCGTGGCGACGCGCGGGCCTCGCTGAAGTCGATGCTGGATGGCGCCCGGCTGATTCGCGAGCGCAAAATCTCCGTGATCCTGTTCCCCGAAGGCGGGCGCTCCGAGCACGGCCTGCGTCCGTTCATCGAAGGCGCGGCATTCATCGCGATCAAAGCCGGGATCCCGGTCGTGCCGGTGGGTCTGGTCAATACGCGCAAGGTGCTGCCGATGCACTCCGCTCTGCTGCGTCCGGGCACGATCGAAGTCCACATCGGCGACCCGATTGACGTTTCCGCCATGACCCCCAAAGACCGCGGCGCGCTGAACCAGATGCTGCAGGAGCGTGTCGCCGCGATGATCGGCGAGCCGGTTCCCGTTGCCAGCGTAAACTGAACAGGAATGCCTGTAACAACCGTCCCCGAGCTTCTGGCTGCCGCTGCGTCGAAGTACCCGCAGCGCCTCGCCCTGCGCCAGCCCGAGGGGCAGAACGTCCACACCTGGAACTGGGCGCAGTACCTCGCGGCGGCGGAAGAGATCGCCGCCGGCCTGCGCTCGCTTGGCCTCGGCAAAGGCGACCATATCGCGCTCTGCTCGGAAACGCGCGCCGAGTTCTATCTCGCCGATCAGGGCATCCTCATGAACGGCTCGGTCGCCGCCGCGCTCTATCCCAGTTACCCGCCGGAAGAACTCAAAAAGACCATCGCGCTCGCCGACGCCAAAGCGCTGTTCGTCGAAGACCCGAAGACTTACGCAAAGCTCAAGGACGCCAAAGTCCACCACATCATCCTGCTGACCGGCGAAGCCCCCGGCGCGGTCTCGATGAAGGAACTGCGCAGCCACGGCAAATACCGCGCTGAAGTCAAACCCGAAGACAACGCCATCCTCTATCTGACCTCCGGCGCCACCGGCGACCCCAAGATGGTGATGGTCACCCACGGCGCCATCGTCTCGAACGTCCTCATGGGCCCGCACGTCCTCCCGCTGACGGTCGACGACATCACGATCGCCTTTCTTCCCTCCGCCCACATCGCGCAGCGCGTGGTCGTCGAAATCCTGCCCATCCTCTCCGGCAGCGCGGTTTCCTTCGCCGAAAGCCTTGCGAAACTGCAGCCCGAAATCCGCGCCGTCAAACCCACCTGGTTTCTCGCGCCGCCGCGCGTCTGGGAGCGCATCTACACCAGCATCCGCGCCGAAATCCTGAAGAAGCCGGGCTTCGTCCAGAAGCTCTTCTTCGCCGGCCTCGGACTCGGCATCGGCGCTTCGCGCCACAGGCGCAGGGGCAAGTCCGTGCCGCTGCATATCAGCCTGCCGCTCGAGCTCGCGCACAAGGCCATCTTCCGCAGGATCCGCGATCGCTTTGGCGGCCGTCTCCGGGTCGCCGCTTCCGGCGCCGCGCCGCTGGGCGCCGATCTCGCTGAATTCTACGAAGCCATCGGCATGCCGCTCATCGAAGGCTACGGGCTCACCGAAGGAGGCGTCACCGCGCTCAATCCGCTCGATGCCCCGCGTCCGGGCAGCATCGGCAAAGCGCTGCCCGGCGTCGAGTTCAAAATCGGCGAAGAGGGCGAACTGCTGATTCGCGGCGCCTGCCTCGCGAGCGGCTACTACAAGGACCCCGAAGCGACCGCCGAACTCTTCCTCGATGGCTGGCTGCATACGGGCGACGTCGGCACCATCGACGAAGAAGGCTATATCTACATCACCGGCCGCAAAAAGGAACTGATCGTCGCCTCGAACGGCAAGAAGATCTTCCCCGCGCGCGTCGAAACGCTCTTCAAAGTGGAGCCGCTCATCAGCCAGGTCTTTCTCGCCGGCGACCGCCTGCCGCATCTCGTCGCTCTCTTCACCATCAATCCGGCGATTGCCGAGACCATCGTCGGCGCGAAGGAAACCGGCGTGCCGCTGCACGAATCGAAACCGGTCATCAATGAAGTGCAGGCGATCGTGAACCGCATCAACAAGCAGCTCGCGCCTTTCGAACAGGTGAAGCGCTTCCGCCTGCTCCCTCGCGAATTCACCATCGAACAGGGTGAAGTCACGGCGACCATGAAAGTTCGCCGCAAACAGGTCGCCGAGAACTTCAGCAAGGAAATCGACGCGCTTTACCAGCTGAGCGCTTCCGGCCGG
>DASPQQ010000156.1:0-4739 GCA_035624885.1 Bryobacteraceae bacterium
AAGCTGTCGGAAACGGTAGCCACATCGCGCACATAAACCGGCGCGCCGTTTGCCATCTTGATCGGCAGATCGTTCATTTCGGCGATCGTCTGGGTGCTGCCGTTGAGCGTCACCACATATTCGAACTGCCCGATCTTCACGGTTCCCGAAGGCAGAATCACGTTCTGGGAGCCGATGCCTGTCACCACGTCCGCGGCCGTCAACCCCTTGGCCTGCAGCAGCGCCGGATTGATCGCCACCATCACCTGCCGCTGTTTGCCGCCGTAAGGGTAGGGAAGCTGCACGCCGGGAATGGTCACCAGCTGCGTGCGGACGAAATTGAGCCCCAGATCGTTGAGTTCGGCTTCCGACAGCTTGTTGCTCGAAAGCGCGAGCTGAATAATCGGCACCGTCGCCGCGTTATAGGTCAGGATGAACGGCGGCAGCGTGCCCGGCGGCATCTGGCCGATCGCGCCGTTCGACGACGAGACAATCTGGGCGTTCGCCGTATCCACGCTGGCGTTCGGCTGCAGGAAGACTTTGATGATGGCGCGCCCGTTCATCGTCACCGATTCCACGTGTTCCACGTTGCTGACCGAGTTGGTCATGTTCCGTTCCACGTTGGAGGTCATCCGGCCTTCCATCTCTTCCGCGTTCATGCCGGAATAATTCCAGAGGGCGGCCAGAACCGGGATGTCGATGTTCGGGAAGATGTCCGTCGGCGTCCGCATGATCACGAGCGGGCTGATCAGCAGGATCAGGATCGCCAGGACAATGAATGTATAAGGCCGCGATAAGGCGATTCGGACGATCCACATTGGCTTTAACGGGCTGGACGGCTACGAGAGTGAAGGCGGTAAAACCGCCGTCTTCTTTACTTTACCTTACATTCTTTCGCTGATTTTCAGTGCGGAAACACACGGGTTAGCAGGTTGCTGAAAAACCTGGGGCAGACTAAACTGGCACCTTTTTCGCCGTGCCACACCACGTATTTTCCGGCAAAACTCTGCGGCGAAAAAGGCTGCTCAGTTCTGTCTGTCCCGGTTTTTCAGCGTCTCCCGGTCCGAATCCGAGATGCCGGAGTGGGCGCGGATATCGGTCCGGGTTTTCAGCAGGCGCCGGTACCGTTCGAAATACTCGACGATATCCCCGCCGTAGCCGAAGCTGTACATGATGTCGGCGAAGTTCCGGGTATGCGCCAGCCCGAGGGCATGCCCGCTCTCGTGCAGGCAGGTCGGATAAACGATCGTTTCCCGGAGCAGCGGGTCGTTGCTTCCGGCGGCAAAAATGTCCGAACCCAGCTCGCGGATATCCGGCAGCACGAAGATATTGGCTCCGGGCTTGCCATTCACTTGAATCCGCTGGGTTTCGCCGTAAAGGCTCGAAGCGCCGCCGGCCCAGTGAATGCGGATTCGCGCCTGGTCTTCCTGCGGGCTGGGCCGGAACACAATAGCGCCGTTCGACTCCCGCTGCCACGCTTCGAGTGCCCACCGGCCCAGCTCGGCGTCCCCCGCCACGCAGCTGGTGGATTTCCCGAGCGCCGGCGTACACGGTTCCACCCAGTACGTGTATTCCTCCGCCGCGCCGAGGGCCCCGGCGGCGAAGAGCAGGCAAAGCACCGGCCTAATCGTACTTCTCATAGACGATCCGTTTCCGGTCGAGCCCCGCGCCTTTGAGCTGCGCGCGCAGGTCGTCCACCATCTCTTTTAACCCACAAATGTAGACATCGATATCGCGCCGTTCCCCGAGCGACGCCATGACGTGCCCTTGCACCCGGCCGGTGAGGCCGGTCCAGCCTTCGGGAGGACGCGTGAGGGTGGGCCGGTAGACGAAGTTCGAATGCTGCTCGGCCAGAGTTACGAATTCATCGTGGTAGAGCAGGCCCTCCCGAGACCGGACGCCGAAAATCAGTTCAAACCCCCGGTCGGGATTCTCCGCCAGCACCGTTTGCAGCATCGCCCGGAACGGCGCCACGCCGGTTCCGGTCGCGACAAAGATCGAATCCGAAACCGGCCGCCGCGGAATGAACGCCCCGTACGGCCCTTTGAACTGGATCTCCTCGCCCGATTCGAGCGCGAACAGATGCGGGGAAAACTTCCCGCCATCCACCAGGTTCGCGCACAGGGAAAACGCGTGGCTGCCGGGCGACGGCGCGGAAGCGATGGAATAGGCCCGCGTAATCTCGTCCTCCCCGATCTTCGCCGTCAGCGACAGAAACTGCCCGGGGACAAACGCCGCATTCCAGTCGACCGCTTCGAACTCGAAATGCCGCACTCCCGGCGCCAGCTCGCGCCACCCCGCCAGCCGCGCCTTCATAACGACGCCTCTCTGGCCCGCTCCACCAGAATGCGGCTCAGATGCACATGCCCGTCGAGCGGCGGCGTGACGCGAATGGAAAGCCCGTGCTCGCGGGCCAGCGCCTCCACCAGCTTCGGCAGATCGCGCTGCAGATGAATCCCGAGCGTCAGGAAGTACGGCAGGACAAGGATCTCTCCCGCCCCGCGGCTCACCAGCGCCGCCACGGCCTCGCCCAGCACCGGCGAGGCTTCGAGAAACGCGGTCTCATAGAGCTCCCACGCGCCGTGCTCCGCCGCCTGGCGCGCGATCACGCGAACCGCCTCGTTGGCCGATTCCACGCTCGACCCGTGGCCGAAAACAATAATCCCGGTCCTCACAGCAGTTATGTGATGATCAGCGGTTCACCAGGTTCCGCCGATTTCGCGGCATCGCTCTCACCCGCCGCCATGGGCGAATAAAAGCCGCTCAGAAAATCGAGAAACGCCCGGCACTTGCGGCGCCCGTTATTGTGCGAGTATTCAAGGCGCTCGAGAAACGCCAGAATGCGAATCAGGGTCAGATCGTCGAGCGTCGTCCCGCCGGTCGCGGCCTTTTCCTTCTCCCGCACTTCCGCCACTTTCGCCGCCACATGATCCACGATCGCGGCCGCGTACGGATTCACCGGCCGGGACTCGAAAATGATCCCGCTCTGCGCCGATTTATACGTCCGGATCAGCGACTCAAACGCCTCGCGAACGTCGTAATCGGTCACCGCCGGATTCCGCATCGCGCCTTCGAAAATCCCGATCGCGAGGAACGCCAGCAGCACTTCATGCTGGCCGAGAAACGATTCCGTCACGTTCACATCGAGGTTCGGAACCTTCGACGCGTCATACTCGGGCTTGTTCTCATGCCGGTGCGCATCGCGCAGAAACTCGCAGCCGAGCGGGCAATCGATGGTCTCCTCGCGCCCTTCGGCGCAGCACTGCGAGCAGATTTCAGCGTATTTCACCGGACAGAAACGGCGCGGTTTGCGGATCCCGCAGATGGGGCATGGCACGTCACTAGTATAGGAAGAGAATGAAAGCTATCCGAACCAGCCTGTTTCTCAAAGTCGTGGTCCAGCACGATGAGAAGGAGAAACCGGAGAAGCTGGCAACCGAGCTCTGCCGCCAGCTGGCGAAGAACTACATCGTCCGCAGCGCCGAGCTTTCGAGCTACTCGACGGCCGACAGCGGCGTTTCCGACGAGAGTGACGAGAGCGATTCGTAATATCGCAGAAAATACCGGTCCGTCATCCCGGCGATGAAATCGCACGCCGCCCGCGCCTGATACCCGCGTTCGAGCAGCCGGTCGAAAACCCATTCGAGCCGCGCCATCGATACCTTGCGCCCTGCCGCCAGTTCCGCCGACGAATAAACATTGGCAAACAGGAAGCGTTTCAGATCCGCGCTCGTCTGTTTCGCGGCCCCGCTGAACCGGGCAATCCGCGCCGGATGCGCCCGCACATCGTCCGGAGTCCCGGCCCGGGCTTCCTGCGCCGCGGAGACCGTCCCCTCAATCAACCCCGAAACCAGATCATCGATCAGCCGCCGCACCGATTCCTGAAACTGCTCCCGCTCGCTCGCTCCCGGATACTGGGTCTCGATCGTGTCGAGAATCCCGGCATACGCCGGAACCGCCGCGGCAATCTGCGCCGGCTCGAGCAATCCTGCCTCATACGCATCGTCCAGATCCGCGCTGTTGTACGCCACTTCGTCCGCCAGATCGATGAGCTGCGCTTCGAGCACCGGCCGCATGCCCGGCAGATATTCGTCGAGATCCGGAAACTCGCCCGGACCGAAATCGCGCGAATGCTTGACAATCCCCTCGCGCACCTCGAACGAAAGATTCAGCCCCGGAAACCGCGGGTAACGCTGCTCGAGCTTCTCCACAATGCGCAGCGACTGGATGTTGTGATCGAACTTCTCGCCAAACCGCTGCATGGCCCGGTTGAGCGCCTCTTCCCCGGCATGGGCAAACGGCGGATGTCCCACGTCATGCACCAGCGCCAGCGCCTCCGTCAGATCCTCATTCAGACCAAGGACCCCCGCCACCGTCCGCGAGATCTGCGTGACTTCGAGCGTATGGGTCAGCCGGTTGCGGAAATGATCGGAAATGCCCGGCGCGAAAACCTGCGTCTTGTTCTCGAGACGCCGGAACGCACGTGCGTGAATCACACGGTCGCGGTCGCGCTGGAAAGCGTTGCGGTAGGGATGTTCCGGCTCGGGATAACGGCGCCCCCGCGACTTCTCCGCCGCGAAGCGCAGATACCCGAGCGGAGCCCGCATCTACTTCTGCGGCAGTTCCGCCAGCGCGGCCGTCACCACGCCGGCCACCTCGGGCGACTGCGAACTGAGCGGCTGGAGCAGCTTGCGCGCTTCCTCCGGCCGTGTAGCCGCAATCCCTTTGGCCAGGACGATCGTCGCCTGCGCCTTTGAAAC
>DASPQQ010000157.1:0-2860 GCA_035624885.1 Bryobacteraceae bacterium
ACCTACAAATGAAGATAAAAGCCGGGCCGCCCGAGAGGGTCGCCCGGCTTTCCTGTTGACACGCGGCAAGACGATGGTGACTGGCCGATACACAATGTTCGCACGGAAAATACTGCTGATCGGTTTGGCAGGTCGTGTTGCCGTCGCGGCCGCTGGTTTTCCCGCGACATTCGCCTCTGAAGTAATACCACCCGACGAGAACACAGTTACGCCGCTGTTGCGGGCAGTCTGCGCTGATGGAATTCGCAGGCAGGTTGAGGACGGCCGGCAGGTTTTCGGCTGTGGTGACGTGCTAAATGAGATCGTTCCGCTCTCTGCTGCGCCGCGCCGCTATCCTTGGAGCAGCGGTGTGCAATGGCGCGTGGACGGAATAATCTTCGGCCACTTCCTGTCAGCTACGAGCGATGACGTGGCGGTAAGCGGGGCCGGAGCCGAATCGCATCCCTACCTGTGGGGCGGCACGCTTCTGCTTACGAAGAAGAACGGAGAGTGGGAACCGGTGTGGTACAGGATGGGCGTCATCACGCGCCACTGCCGCCATCTCCCATTGTCTACTGGCCGCCAGATCCTCTTTTGCGAGGAAACGGACAGCGGCATGGGGCATGGCCTTCACTTCCTGTATTCAAATGATTTTCTCAATGCGAGGCGGGCCTGGGACAGCGCTGTTTTCGTCGCCGACAGCTATGATTCTCTCCTGAACGGCGGCGTACAAAAGCAGAATATTGACCGTGTGGAATTTGTTCAGGCCTCGCCTAAAGAAACAACCGTCCGGATTTTTGCGCGCCATGGAGGCGTGAAGCTGAGTCCCGAAGATCAGGATCGATTGGATCGGGAAGGTTGGCCGACGCCGCAAGTACGAAGGTACCGCGTCGATCTTCGGCTAACGGGTGACCACTTCATTCCGACGCGAGAAACCGCAACAGCTGCAAAATTGTTCAGTATTCAGTGATCCCCCTTCAGGCGCGACCGCCTTGAACTCATTGGATCCGGTCAGCCCAGCCGCCCGCGAGGGTTGCCCGGTTTCTTATTTGTACCCGCGATAACCTGTTAGATTCCATGAATCGTTTCGAAGAACTGACCCGTCGACACAATTCCGCCGAAGAAGGCGGAGGTCCGGAGCGCCGCGCGCGCCAGCACAAGGAAGGTAAGCTCGACGCGCGCGAGCGCATCAATCTGCTGCTCGACGAAGGCACCTTCGAAGAGATGGACAAGCTCGTCGAACACCGCTGCCGCGATTTCGGCATGGACCAGCAGGTGATCCCGGGCGATGGCGTCGTGACCGGATACGGCCGCATCAACGGCCGTCCGGTTTATGTCTTCGCGCAGGATTTCACGGTCTTCGGCGGCTCGATGTCTGAAACCAACGCGCAGAAGATCTGCAAGGTGATGGATCTGGCGATGAAAACCGGCGCGCCGTTCATCGGTCTCAACGACGGCGGCGGCGCGCGCATTCAGGAAGGTGTCGTGTCGCTCGGGGGCTACGCCGATATCTTCCTGCGCAACACGCTCGCAAGCGGCGTGATCCCGCAGATCTCCGCCGTCATGGGCCCCTGCGCGGGCGGTTCCGTTTATTCACCCGCCATCACCGACTTCGTCTTCATGGTCGCCGATACGAGCTACATGTTCATCACGGGGCCGGACGTTATCAAGACCGTCACGCACGAAGATGTCACGAAAGAAGCCCTGGGCGGATCGATGACCCACAACTCTGTCAGCGGCTGCGGCCATTTCATCTCCCGCGATGACGCCGAATGCGTCCAGATGATCCGCGAACTGCTCAGCTATCTGCCGCAGAACAATCAGGAAGATCCGCCGCGCGAAGCCTCGACCGACCCGATCGATCGCGCCGACAAGGAACTCGACTCCATCGTTCCGCCCGAATCGAATCTGCCCTATGACATCAAGGACGTGATCCATCGCGTCGTCGACGACGGCAATTTCTTCGAGGTGCACGAGCACTTCGCGAAGAACATCGTCGTCGGATTCGCGCGGCTCGATGGCCGCCCGGTGGGGATCGTCGCCAACCAGCCTGCCTTTCTGGCCGGCTGTCTCGATATCAACTCCTCGGTGAAAGGCGCGCGCTTCGTGCGCTTCTGCGATGCCTTCAACATCCCGCTGATCACCTTCGAAGATGTACCCGGCTTCCTTCCCGGCACCGACCAGGAATTCGGCGGCATTATCCGCCATGGTGCGAAACTGCTTTACGCTTTCGCCGAAGCCACCGTCCCGAAGATCACGGTGATCACGCGTAAAGCCTATGGCGGAGCCTACTGCGTGATGGGTTCGAAGCACATCCGCACCGACGTCAACTTCGCCTGGCCTTCAGCGGAGATCGCAGTCATGGGAGCCGAGGGCGCGGTCAATATCGTCTATCGCCGCGAACTCGCCAATGGAGATCCCGAGCTCCGCCAGCAGAAGATTGCCGAATTCAATGAGCGCTTCGCCAGCCCGTTCGTCGCCGCGGAGCGAGGCTATATCGACGACGTGATCGAGCCGCACGAAACGCGCGCGCGCGTCATCCGCGCGTTACGGATGCTCGAAAACAAAGTGGATACCATGCCGAAGAAGAAGCATGGCAATATCCCGCTCTGACGCGGCTGAAGCCGCGTCCCCTAACTCTGCTGTGCTCTGAGGAAAGTGGCGAGAGCCAGCAGCGGGAAGTACAGCCGGTAGTAGTGGTAGTTGAGATAGAAGACCTTGGGGAAGCCCGTCCCTGTCGCCAGTTCCTCTTTCCACGTGCCATCCGGCAACTGCGTCGAAAGCAGATACTCGATGCCGTTCAGCACGCTCGAGCTGTACGTGTCGCCGCCCGCCATCAGGCCCATCAGCGCCCACGCGGTCTGCGACGGCGTGCTTTCGG
>DASPQQ010000158.1:0-7682 GCA_035624885.1 Bryobacteraceae bacterium
CGGCCTCCGAGGCAATCCTTCTTGCGTCTTCGTATTCGGGCGCAAACCCGGTGGGACTCAACTTGATGCGCACCGGCCCATGCGAGGTTTCCACCGCATCCCATTCGCGCGGCTGCACCCTTCGCTCCGCTTCATGGAAGCGAACCCCGAGCGTCGTCGTCTCGCGGAACAGTATCCCGATCATCTCTTCGCGCTTCTCAGGCGCAGCGATAACCTGCAGCACCACCCCCGGCCGGCCCTTCTTCATCTGCGCCGGAATCACCAGCGCGTCGAGCGCGCCCGCCGCCAGCAGCCGTTCCGCCGCATACGCGATCACCTGCGGGGAAGCATCGTCGATATTGGCCTCCATCACCGCGACCGTCGTCGACTCCGTCGCCCCCGACCCCTCGCCGATCATCACCCGGACCACGTTCGCATGCTCCGTGTAATCCCTGTCACCGGCCCCGTAGCCGATCGCCTGGACACGCAAAGCCGGCATCGGCCCGAACGTATCGGCAAGCGCAGCCAGCACAGCCGCGCCGGTCGGAGTCGTCAGTTCAACCGCCGGGCCGCGCGCATAAATCGGCTTGTCCTTGAGCAGCAAAGCCGTGGCCGGAGCCGGCACCGGCAGAACCCCATGCTCCGTCTTCACCGTCCCGCTGCCGACGTTGATCGCCGAAGCGCACAGCCGATCCACGCCCAGCAGATCGAGCGCCAGCGCAATCCCGGCAATATCGCAGATCGAATCGACCGCGCCCACTTCATGAAAGTGCACCTTCTCGATATCGACCCCGTGCACCGCCGCTTCCGCCTCACCCAGCGCCCGAAAGATCTTTTCCGCCTTCGGTATCCCATCGACAATCTTCAGAATGTGGCTCAAATGCCGATGCTTCTGCGGTTCGGTCACCGTGACCCGGAACTTGGTAGCCGCAAGGCCGCGCCGCATCACGCGCTCCCAGCCAATCTCCGCCCCGAGAGCGAGCGAATTCAGTCTGGCGGTAATGGTGTCGCGATCCGCCCCCGCATCGGCAAGCGCGCCCACGAGCATATCTCCAGCCACGCCGGAGAAAGCGTCAACATAACAGATTGTCAAGGTTACTTCAGTTTAGGCTACGCGGTTTCCGCCAGCGCGTCCTCAGGAGAACAGCGCCCCGGTTCCGATCCGCGAAAAGACGCGAAATTCAATCGTAACGCCCCAGGAGACGGTAACGTCAGTCAGGCAGCCATGCGGAGAAGGGACTTCCTGTTGGGTGCGGCCGCGGCTGTCGCGCTGCGCGGCCAGAGCGCGGGTGAAGACTTGGCCGGCGCAGGTTCGGTGGTCTTCGTTCAGGACGACACCGTGTGGATCCGGCGGCTTCCCGATGGCGCACCACGCGCGGTGGCAGCGGGGAAGAACGTGTTTGGGCTGAAGTTTTCGCCTTCGGGCGAGTGGCTTGTGTTTCATGGCAACGAAGAGACCGTAAGGCTGATTTCGGCCGACGGCACGATATCGAAGAGCTGGCAGGGGATCGGCCAGTGGCTGCCGGGGAAGGATCACCTGGCGGTGACGACGGATGACCGGAGTTCGATCTTCGGACCCGAGGATGGGTGGACTGCGCCGCAAATCGCTTTCGACGGATCTCTTCTGGGAGTCAGCCCGGATGGGAAACAGCGGGTGTGGATTGCCGAAACCGATCGGAAACGGCTGATGGCCGGGCCTCCGGATGGTTCTGCAAGAGCCATTGCGGAAACGGTCGAGGGCGGGTTTGAGCTTCTTGGATTCCTGAGGGATAACCGATTTCTTTACTGGACAACGGACGAAGAGGGAGCGGACGTGTGGTCCTATCCGCTCGACATCTGGCTCGGCGGCGGCGAAAAGGCGGTGCCGACAGGGCTGAAATCGTGCATGGGCGAAGACAACAACATGGTCTCGCTGTGCGCAAAGACCGGGATGCTGGCTCTGACTTCCGGCGACGACAAGCTGATCGACCACGGCCGGGGCATTGTGACGGTCGACGTCTCCCGCAGCGGGTTCAATCCGCGGCAGATTACGAAGCCGGACGTCAGTGCTGTCTGGCCCGCGTGGTCGCCGGATGGAGAAAAACTCGCGTGGACGGCAGCTCCCGATTCGGAGCGGTTGATGGATAAGCTCGCGAAGGACAACCCGTCGATTACCTGGGGCGAGGTTTGGAAGGAAGCCGGGATGCTGCGGCGGATCTGGATTGCATCCGGCCGCGGTGCGGACGACCCGGTTCAACTGACGAATGACGACCGGTATGAAGACCACGCGCCCATCTGGTCGCGCGATGGCCGTTATATCCTCTTCAGCCGGTTGGACCGCGATCTGGATATGACGGTCTGGCTCATGCGAGCCGATGGGTCCGGCGCAACACAGGTGGGTGTGATCTCAAGCACAGGCGAGCCGGGCATGTACGGTCTGCCGGGGTTGTTCGATTGGTCGGAACGCGGTTAGAAAACGCGACTGAAGTCGCGTCCACAGGGGTTAGCGAAAGACGGGCTTTTGCCGGATTGCTGTTCCGGTCTAGTTCGAATCGAACGTAATGCTCGATTCCGAACTGAACTTCCGGTAATTGCGGAAATCGATCACGTTGCGGCTGCACTGGCGCGAGCCGCGCTCGCAGCTCAGAGCTTCGGAATGGACCGGCAGCAGGAACTTGGCGTCGCCGATCATCACGAAGTCGTAGTCGACGGCCGATTCGACCTGATCGAGCGGGAAGGTCCTCGGGATGGCGTCCGCCTGCATTTCGATGCGCAGGACACGGGAGGTTTCCTTGTCGATCCAGACCGTTCCGCTGTAGGCGGGCAGATAGCTCTGGCCGCCCGTTTCCACATGCCAGTGGGAGTTGGGCTGTTCGACCGAGAAATCGTAGCGCCACGCGCCGCGATTGGCGATGGTGGTCGAGCGTTTGCCGTGGAATTCGGCGTTGGTCGGCGTGGAGAAGACGTCCTGCATCAGGCTCGAGAATTCGCCGCTTGACCAGGAACCGCTTTTTTCAGGGGCCTCGCGCGGCGGCCTGCCGTTGACCAGAATGTTCTTGTAACGCTCCTGGCCGTTTTCCATGATCACGTCGGCCGTGACGTTATCCAGGGCCTGCCATGACGCGCCCCCGCGGGCGGCGGTGTTGGTGGCGTAACGCGTCGTGTACTGCTTCACCACGTAGTTGGGCAGCGTTTCGCTGAAGGAGAAGACCGCTTCGCGGGCCTGTTCGATCACCGGGTCTCCGCTGTCGCGCGGCAGAGGCCGGAAGCCTCCGTCCGAAGAACCGGCGTACGTGCGGCTGTCATCCACGCGCGGCGGGGGCGGGGCCTGCGTCACGCCATTGACTTCCTCGGCATGAATGCTGGGGCGGCTGTTGCTCGCAATCTGCGAATCGGAGCCGGAATCGGAACTGGTTTGCTGCGGGCGTCCGCGGCGCAGTACGGGCGGGCCGGAATCGTCGGGATCGTAAGACGGACTGGCGTCGCGCGGCGCGGGACGGCTCGAAGCCGTGGAGCTCGCAGCGGTGGGGCCTGAGGAAGAACTGCTGCTCGCGGGAGGATTGTTCGAACTGACGTTCGAATCGGCGCGATGCAGGCGCGGGCGATCGGGATCGTCGTCATCGGGCGGAGCGGATGAAGAGGCGCCGCCTCCGTTGGCGGCCGCGGCCTTGTCCTCGGCGCTTCCCACGCGAATCTGCGTCACCTTGCTGGCGCGGAAGTTGTTGTTGTTGTCTTCGAAGGCGTCGACGCTGATGCGGTCGCCGGGTGAGAAGTCGGAGTTCCTTCCTTTGCTGCCGGATTCCTTGACGTAGCTCGTCTGGTTGGAGAGGATGATCGTGGCCGTCGTCTTGTCGTCGGTGATCATCGTCAGCGAGTTGCTCGAGATCTGCTGCAGAAGCCCGAGGAAATTCTGGGTCGGCATGTTCTGGTTCGGCATACGCCGGCGGCCGCCGGGGAAGCCGATGCCGCCGCCCGGAAAGCCAATGCCGCCACCGGGATAGCCGATGCCGCCGCCGGGATAGATCTGGGCATGGCCGGGAAGGCTCACCAGGAACAGGAAGCCCATCAATCCCGATACTCGTAGTCCGTTACGCATGCACTTCATAGGCGTAGTTTTACAAGGCTCCTGGACGGAGGTTAGCGCTCCCGCGTTACAAAATCAACTGGCCACGGGCGGTGGACCGGTCAGCCCCTGGCGCCGGTTCCGATGCAGACGATGCCCAAAAGGATCAGCGCAAGGGCGCCGATCTTGCCGAGAGTAATGGGTTCCTTGAAGAACAGGCGGGACCAGAACAGGGCACAGATATAGCTGGCCGAGACCATGGGATAGAGCACGGAAAGCTCGCCATGCTTCATGCCGAGGACATAAGGCACGCTGGAGCCGAGGTAGAAGAGGATTCCGGCGATCAGTTTCCAGTTGAAGATGTAGCGCAGGCCGTTTTTGAGCGGTTCGGCTCCGAGTTTGAGGAAAACGGCCCCGAAAGACCCGATGACGGAGGCAAGCAGGACGAGCAGGATGGAACTGATCGGGGTTTCGGTCATTTGCCGGCTCTTGAGGGCGGGGCGCCAAAGCGGCCGAGCAGCGCCACGCCGCCGACGATCAGCGCTATCCCGCTGATTTTCCAGATGTTGAGCTTGTCGCCGAAGTAGTACATGGAGAGCGGAATGGCCCAGACGTAACTCATGGCGATGATCGGATAGAGGGTCGAAAGTTCGCCGTCGCGGAGGGCGAGAATCAGCAGCAGCGCGGTGCCGGCCGACATGCAGTAGCCGAAGAAGAGCGGGGCGTTCGAGAAGATGGCGACGACGAAGGCAACTGCCCTGGCGGGGGTGGAAAAATCCGGTATCGGCAGCGGATGGCCGGCGCCGAACTTCATGAGAACCTGCGCGGCGGCCGCGAACAGGGTGCAGCCGAGCACCAGGTAGATGGATTTCCTGTTGGTATGCGCCATTGGTCTGGTCAGGAGGTCTTTTTCAGGATAAACGCCGGGCCCTCACCGGGGCGGTTGCAATACAATGGTGTCAGTGAACCGCTCTAATACCGCCGTCGCCGGAAACACTGCCGCGTCCGCAGAAGCCGATTCCAGATCCTCGCCGCATCCCCAGGAACCACCGCGCGGATTCATCGCGGAATGGACGGTCACGATCATCCTCCTGCTCTTTGGTACCACAACACTGGTGCAGGCTTTTGTTATCCCCACGGGGTCCATGGAAGATACGCTCCTGGTGGGCGATCACCTGCTGGTGGACAAGCTGGCGTATGCGCCGGGCGGGTCGGTGACGAAGAATATTCTGCCTTACAGCGACGTGCATCGCGGCGACATCATCGTGTTCCGCTATCCGATTGACATCAAGCAGACGTTCGTCAAGCGCGTGATGGGCGTGCCGGGCGACCGCATCCGGCTCGAGAACAAGAAGGTCTGGCTGAACGGGCATCTGCTGAATGAGCCGTACGTGGTGCACAAGCTCGATTACATCGATTCGTACCGCGACAATTTCCCCTCCGATCCGAACGGTCCGCTGTTTCCTCCGGCGCAGGTGATGCTCGAGAAGAACGTGGTGAAGGGCGAAGTGGTGGTGCCGCCAGGCTATTACTTCGCGATGGGCGATAACCGCGACCAGTCGCTCGACAGCCGCTACTGGGGTTTTGTACCGCGCGAGAACATCATCGGCAAGCCGCTGGTGATTTACTGGTCGTACGATGCGAGCACGGAGGAGCTTTCGAACCCGGCGGTGACGGTGAGCCACCTGTTCGACATCGCGACGCATTTTCTGACCAAGACGCGCTGGAACCGGACGCTCGAACTGATTCATTCCTATCCGGTGCAGTAAATCCGAGATGAGCGAAGGCAAATACTACGGCCTCATACTGGCCGGCGGAAGAGGCACGCGCTTCTGGCCGCGCAGCCGCAAGCGCCGCGCCAAGCAGGTGCTGCAGGTGACCGGCGAGCGCACGCTCATTCAGGCGACGATCGACCGGCTGCGGCCGCTCATTCCTCCCGAGCGCATCTGGATTCTCACCAACGATTTCGTGCGCGAGGAGATCGTGCGGCAGTTGCCGGAGGTGCCGGAGGCGCAGATCATTTCCGAGCCTGCGCAGAGGAACACGGCGCCCGCCATTGCCCTCGCCGCGCATATTCTCGAATCGATCGATCCGGATGCGGTGTTCGGCGTTTTCCCCTCGGATGCGGTGATCGGGATGCCGGAGCGGTTTGTGGAGGCGGCGCGGCGGGTTTTCGCCGAGGCTGAGAAGGGGTTGATCGGCGTGCTGGGGATTCAGCCGCGGCGGGCGGACACCGCGTTCGGGTATATCGAGTTTCCGGAAGGGACGGCGGCGGACGCCGGGAAGATCATTCCGGTGCTGGAGTTTCAGGAGAAGCCGAGGCCCGAGGTGGCGGAGAAGTACTTCGCCGCCGGGAATTACTTCTGGAACGCGGGGATGTTCTTCTGGAAAGCTTCAACGGTGCTCGACGCTATGCGGATGTACGAGCCGGCGACGGCGGACCTGATCGCACAACTGCCGGCGTTTTCCGATCCCGGGTTCATGGCGAAGCTCGAGGAGGTGTTTCCGCAGTGCCGGAACGTCTCGGTCGACTACGCGATTCTGGAGCACGCGAAGAACGTAGTCGGGATCGCCTGCGAAGAGTTCGGCTGGAACGACGTGGGGAGCTGGGACGCGGTCTATGATCTGCTGCCTGAGGACGCGGAGAAGAACGCGGGACGGTCGGAGATTCTGTCGCTCGGGTCGACCGGGAATTATGTCGACTGCGGGAAGAAGCTGGTGGCGCTGGTGGATGTGAAGGATCTGATCATCGTCGATACGCCGGATGCTCTGCTGATTGCCGACCGGAAGAGCGCGCAGAAGATCGGCGAAGTGGTGAAGGCACTCGAAGAGAAGAAGCGGGAAGAGCTGCTCTGACTGGACAGGTAATCGCGCCTGAAGAGACTGTGTGAGAACTGCACTCAGGGCCTTTGCTCCTAAGTAGCCACTGAGGAAAACCGGGACAGACTCCTTTTTCGCGTTACAAAACTTCTGCGTGAGAGCCGGGACGGCGCGAAAAAGGTTGTCTGTACCGAATTTTCCGGACCACGCTCGCAGCCGAATACACGTGAACCGGAGTTCTCACACAGACTCTTCAGGCGCGGCTGCCGTCTCATTGACACGGCCAAACGCGCCTGAAGGCGCGTGTACATATTAGCCGAGCGTCAGGCCTGCCACGCCGGCCGCGATCAGCGCGGAGCCGGTCATGCGGCGGGCGAGATGGCCTTCCTGCAAAACTCTGGCGCCGAACCAGGCGCCGATCATCATCGACATTTCGCGCGCCGGGGCGACGTGGCTCACGGGTGCGATCGTCATGGCGAAGAGCACCAGGATATAGCCGCCGGGCGTGAGGATCGAGATGCCGAGCGCTTCCTTCCAGCACTGGCGGAACTGGTGTTTCAGCAGATCCCGCTCATTCCACGCTTTGGGAGTGAGGACGATGGTGCGTAAGAGATTCCCGGCGTAGTCCACGATAACGGGCGAGAGCAGCAGGATGCGGACGGAGTAGCCGTCGACGAGCGTGTAGCAGGCGATGGAGAGCCCGGTGGCGAGGCCCCAGAAGAGGCCTGCGCCTCTGCGGATGCCGCTGACGAGAAGAATGCCGCCGGCGACGAGCAGCGCGCCGGCGGCGGCGAGCGCTGAAGGGCGTTCGTGGAGGAAGACGATCGCGCCCATGAAGGAG
>DASPQQ010000159.1:0-9298 GCA_035624885.1 Bryobacteraceae bacterium
GGCGAACTCGTCGCCGCCCCAGCGCGCCAGTACGTCATCCGGCATGAACTGCAGGCTGAGTTCCCCGGCAAACTGTTTCAGCAGGTCGTCGCCCGCAAGGTGTCCGTGGCGGTCGTTCACCGCCTTGAACCCGTTCAGGTCGATCATGATCAGGTTGAAGGTGTGGCCGCCGGAAATCCGGATTTCCAGCTGGTTTTCAAAAGCGCGCCGGTTGCCGAGCTGAGTGAGTTCATCGGTGATGAGAGCGCGTTCGGACTCTTCGAGCCGCGTCTGGTACTCCGCCACCTGGCTGGTCAGTTTTGACAGCGACTCGCGGCTCTCTTCGGCCATTTTCTCCACGCAGACCTTCAGGGCGCGCGTGCCCTCGATGATGGAGCGCCGGATCGTCGGCAGGTCGTTCAGTTCGGCGATCGCGCCGAGACGGCCGCTCATGTCTCCGATCTGCGTCGCGTACTTCTGATCGCGTTCGGCAACCGCTTCGGTAGCCCGCGCGACCACGTCGATAATCTCCCGGATCTCCCGTTCGTTGTCGGCGTAATGCTGGTAGGCGCGATCCGCCCAGCGCGACAGTTCGGCGCGCATCCGGTTCGAAGTCGTTTCGAGACTCGCCGGTTTGCTGAGGCGGGTGAACGCATCCTCAATCTGTTTGAAGTTGCGGATCAGTTCATCCCCAAGCGCGGGTACGGCGCGTTTGCCCGACTCGCCCACCGCGGACAGGACCTTGCGGAATTCCGAAACTGTCGATTCGTCCCGGGTTTCCCTCCCGGCCGCGGGGGATTCCACCGCCGGCTCAACGGCCCGGGCGGCGCTGGATGATCTGGTGAGTGTCCCAAGATGTTTTCGAAGCGAGATCATACTGGCACAGTCGTCTTCAGCTTCTTATCGGCAAAGCGGGGAAAAACTCGCTGGAAATTTGCAGCCAAAGTTTGCCTCGGGCTACCCTCGATCATGGCCCGGCTGTCCAGTATGAACAGCGCGAAGCCCTTTGGTTTGAAGCACGTGGGCTGCGCCGGTATGCCGGCGTCTTTGAGCTCCGGGCGCCTGGCGTGGGAGCCGTGATCCCGGGTGACTTCTTCGGCTGGAACTTTGGTTTCGTGGCCGGCGGTTTTGCCGGCCTGCTGATCGCCCTCGGCGCCATCTTCCGCACGCCGTCCTCCCGGGAGCCCGGCTGGTGGCTGGTCTCGGTCCTCACCACGGTCCTGGCCCTCGGCCTGGCGATGACCAGCCAGGCTTTCCTGCCTGCCGGCGCCAGCGGAATCTTCCGGGCTCTCTCCCTTCGCGCTGTGGGTGTCCCTCGGGATCGCCCGAACGAGGGGCTAAGCTCATAGATGATGATGCTGCGTCCGACTGATGCCGGCTGCCTCTACGTCGTCTCGACTCCCATCGGCAATCTCGAAGACATCACCTACCGTGCCGTGCGGATCCTGAAAGAAGTCGACTGGATTGCCTGCGAAGACACGCGCACCACGCATCGCCTCCTCGAGCACTACGGCATCCGGACCCGGACCATCAGCTATCACGAGCACAACGAAACCGAACGCGCCGAAGAACTGCTGGCGCGCCTCGCCAGCGGCGAAAAAGGCGCACTGGTTTCCGATGCCGGCACGCCGCTGGTTTCCGATCCCGGCTATCGCCTCGTCCACGCGGCCGTCGGCGCCGGAATCAAAGTGGAAGCGCTGCCCGGCGCTTCGGCATTGCTCGCCGCGCTCACCGTCTCCGGCCTGCCCACCGATCAATTCCACTTCGCCGGTTTTCTTCCGGCGAAACAGGGCCAGCGCAGACGCCTTCTCGAATCGCTCGAAGAAGAGCCGGCAACTCTCATCTTTTACGAAACGCCCCATCGCATCCTCGAAGCGCTGGAAGACATCGCGGCAGTTGCCGGATCGCGGAACATTGTCGTGGCGCGCGAACTGACCAAACTGCACGAAGAAGTGCTGCGCGGAACCGCCGCCGAAATCCGCGCCACACTCGCCGCGCGCGATTCCGTCAAGGGCGAATTCGTCATCCTGGTCGGCAAAGCGATGGAAGCCGCCGCTGACGATACTCCGATTGAAGAAGCCATCGATCTGCTCGTGAGAACCGGCGTCAGCCGCATGGATGCGATGAAGGCCGTGGCGAAGCGGCGCGGTCTTTCAAAACGCGAGGTCTACAAGCTCGTCGCCCGCTAAGCTTCAGGCCTCGCGCCCATGGCAACATGAACTTATGCCTCAGGCAACCGTCATCGGCGGCGGACTGGCCGGCACGGAAGCCGCGTGGCAACTGGCTTCTCGTGGCATCGGCGTGACGCTTTTTGAAATGCGTCCGGTCCGTACGACCGATGCCCATGAGACGGATCGTCTCGCCGAACTCGTCTGCAGCAATTCTCTGAAGAGCGACCAGCACCCCTCCGCATCATGGCTGCTCAAGGAGGAACTGCGGCGTCTCGATTCGCTGCTGATGCGTGCGGCCAGCGCCGCGCGTGTTCCGGGTGGAAACGCCCTGACCGTGGATCGCGTGACTTTCGCCGATGAGGTCACGCGCGCCATCGAATCGCATCCGCGAATCGATGTTCGCCGCGAGGAGATTACGCGGCTTGACCGGCCCGGTGTGACCATCGTGGCCACCGGCCCGCTCACGAGCGGCGCGCTCGCCGGCGAGATCGCGCACCTCACCGGTTCCGAACGGCTTTTCTTCTACGACAGCATCAGCCCGATCGTCGACGCCCACACCATCGACCGCTCCATCGTCTTCGCCGCTTCGCGCTACGACAAATCACTGGACGGCACTACCGGCGACTATCTGAACTGCCCCTTCACGAAGCAGGAATACGAGCGTTTCGTCGATGCGCTGCTTGCAGCCGAAGCCGCCGAGGCGCACATTCCGGACGACGTGCCCTACTTCGAAGCCTGTCTGCCCATCGAAGAAATTGCCCGCCGCGGCCGCGACACCCTGCGCTTCGGCCCCATGAAACCCACCGGCCTGACCGATCCCCGCACCGGACGGTGGCCTTACGCGGCCGTTCAGCTTCGCCAGGAAAATCTGCGCGCCGACAGCTACAACCTCGTCGGTTTCCAGAACCATCTGCGCTTCGGGGAACAGAAACGCGTTCTGCGCATGATTCCGGGTCTTGAAAACGCCGAGTTTCTCCGCTACGGCCAGATTCATCGCAACACGTACATCAACGCACCCGCGCTTCTCGATGCGACGCTGCAGCTCCGGACCCGCCGCGACATCTTCTTCGCCGGGCAGATCTCGGGCGTCGAAGGATATGTCGAATCGATCGCCACGGGTCTCGCCGCCGGAACCATCGCCGCCGCGCAGATCCTCGGCGAAACGCCGCGGCCCTTCCCTCGCGAAACCGCGATCGGCTCGCTCTGCCATTACATCTCGCACGCCGACCCGCGCCATTACCAGCCGGCCAACATCGCCTTCGATCTTTTCCCGCCGCTCGACCCGAACCCGCGCGACCGCAAGGAACGCCAGACCGCCGTCTGTGCGCGGGCCCTCGAAAAACTCGAACAGTACCGCGCCGTCTATGTCTGAGTTTTCCGAGGCCATAGACGACTTTCTCGCCGAGCGCGCCCGGCGCAACGATTCACCAAACACGCTGCGCAGTTATTCCGCCGATCTGCGCGAGCTTCTCGAATACTTTTCGCCGCCCGGAACCGAACCACCGCCTCTCGCCAGCCTCGATCTCCTCAGCCTGCGCGAATGGCTCGCCCATCTCTACGACCGCAATCACAAGCCCGCGACCATCCGGCGCAAACTCGCGTCACTGCGCTCCCTCTTCCGCTACCTCTCGCGCGAGCACCGCGTCGAAACCGACCCTGCGCGTCTCCTGCGTCTGCCCAAAATGCCGAAGACCATCCCGGAAGTTCCCAACGCCGAAGTCACCAATGCGCTGATCGACGGTTCCTCGCGCGAAGACCTCGCTCAGCCCTTCCCCGCCCGCGACCGTCTTCTCCTCGAACTGCTTTACGGCTGCGGCCTGCGCGTGAGTGAAGCGGTCGGGCTGAATCTCGAGGATTTCGACCGCACCGAGCGCTGGCTGCGGGTGCGGGGCAAAGGCCGCAAGGAGAGACAGGTGCCCTACGGTGACAAAGCCGCCGACGCGCTCGGCAGCTACCTCGTGGTCCGCAATTCGGAAAAAGAGCGCCACGCCCTGTTTCTCAACCATCGCGGAACGCGCCTCACCGACCGCGGCGCGCGCAATATCGTGAAGTTCTACGCGACGTACGTCGCAGGCGATTCCTCGATTCACCCGCACACGCTCCGCCACGCCTTCGCCACGCATCTTCTGAGCGACGGCGCCGATCTCCGCGCCATCCAGGAACTGCTCGGACACGCACGCCTTTCCACCACCCAGAACTACACGCGCGTTTCGCTCACCGATATGATGAAGGTCTACGACAGCGCCCACCCCAAAGCCTCCCACTCCCGCAATGGGTGACGTTCTCCGGGTTCGGAATCTGCGCAAGACGTACGGCACCCTGACGGCTGTCGACGGCGTTTCGTTCTCCGTGGGCCGCAACGAAATCGTCGGCCTGCTCGGCCCCAACGGCGCGGGCAAGACCACCATCATCAACATGATTCTCGGCGTACTCGAACCGGCCGAAGGCGCCATCCGCATCGAAGACATCGATATTGCGAAGCACCGCACCAGGGCGCTCGAACGCACCAACTTCGCGGCCGTCTACGCGCCGCTGCCCGGCAACCTGACGGTCGCGCAGAATCTCCGCATCTTCGGCATGATCTACGGGGTGAAGAACCTCTCGCGCCGCATCGACGCGGTCATCGAAGAGTTCGACCTCACCCATTTCCGCCATACCCGCTGCGGTGTTCTCTCTTCGGGCGAGCAGACTCGCGTCTCACTCGCCAAAGCCATGCTGAATGAACCGAACCTCCTGCTGCTCGACGAACCCACCGCGTCGCTCGATCCCGCCAACGCCCGCGCCATCCGCGAAAAGATCGTGAGCGTAGCCCGGCGCGGCGCGGGCGGCGTGCTCTGGACTTCGCACAACATGTACGAAGTCGAGGACGTCTGCGACCGCATTCTTTTCCTCGCGCACGGAAAGATCGTGCTCGAAGGCGACCCAAAAACCCTGCCGGCCGCGCACGGCAAAGCCAATCTGGAGGAACTCTTCATTGCCGTTGCTGCGCATTGACCGCATCGCGGCCATCGTGCTGCGCCAGTTCTTCCTCATCCGCGGCAGCCTTGCGCGCTTTCTGCCGCTGATCATCTGGGTCGTGGTCGATATGACGCTCTGGGGGTTTCTCAGCCGCTACCTCAACACCGTCGCTTCGCCCGGATTCAACTTCGTTCCGGCGCTGCTCGGCGCCGTTCTGCTCTGGGATTTCTTCATCCGCGTCTCGCAGGGCGTCACCATGGCTTTTCTCGAAGAGGTCTGGACGCGCAACTTCCTCAACTTCTTCGCCGCGCCGCTTTCCATCGCCGAGTATCTCTCCGGTCTCGTGTTCACCAGCATCGCGACCAGCGCCATCGGCCTCGCCGCCATGCTCCTGCTCGCGACCCTGGCCTTCGGGCTCTCGTTCGGCGTCTACGGCGTGATGGTCTACCCGTTCGTGCTGGTTCTCTTTCTCTTCGGGATTTCGATCGGGGTTCTGGCCAGCGCGCTGGTGCTGCGTCTCGGTCCCGCCGCCGAATGGTTCGTCTGGCCCATCCCGGCGCTCATCTCTCCGTTCGCCGGCGTCTTCTATCCGCTCTCGAGCCTGCCCGAGTGGATGCAGTTCATCTCGCGCCTGCTCCCGCCCGCTTACGTTTTCGAAAGCATGCGCACCATCCTGCACGGCGGCGCCGTGCCGTTCCGGACCCTGCTGACGGGCGCTGCCATCGCGACGGGCTTCCTCCTGCTCGCCTGCGCCACTTTCCTGCGGGTCTATCGCTATGCTGTCCGGACGGGGCTTCTCGCGCGCTACAGCGCCGAGAGCGTCACCTGAAGGCTAGGCCCCCGCTAGCCCCAGTTCCGCCGCGCGAGCCTGCATGGCGCGAATGCAGAACTCGATGTGCTCTTCGAGATCGACGCCCATTTCCCCGGCGCCGCGCAGGATATCGTCGCGGTTCACGGCACGCGCGAAAGCTTTGTCCTTCATCTTCTTCCGCACGCTCTTCGTTTCCACTTCCGCGATGCTGCGGCCCGGCTTCACGTAAGCGCACGCCGTCAGAAACCCGGCCAGTTCATCGCAGGCAAAGAGCGTCTTCTCGAGAGCCGAAATCCGCGGCACTCCGGTGAAGTCGGCATGCGAGAGAATGGCGCGGCGAATCTCGTCGGAAACGCCTCGCTCGGCCAGAATCGCTTCGCCCTTCGTCGGATGGTCCGGCAGCGTGGGATGAATCTCCCAGTCGAAGTCGTGCAGCAGCGCCGTCACTGCCCATTTTTCCTCATCCTCGCCGAACTTCCGCGCATACGCGGCGACGCACGCCTCCACCGCAAGCATATGATTGCGAAGGCTTTCCGACTTTACAAACTCACAAACAATCTGCCACGCCTGATCGCGGTTCATGATATAGAATTTTCTAACATGCGATTGGTGGTGATTCTGGGGTTGGCGGCGCTCACGGCTTTCGGTCAGACCGGGTATCGCGCGCCGCGCAACGAGGACGGCCATCCTGACCTGAGCGGCATCTGGCAGGCCATGAGCGAAGCCAACTACGATCTGGCCCCGCACACGGCGCGGCCCGCCATGGCGCTTCGTCCCGGTCCTTATGGCCCGGTGCCGGCGAAAGATGTGCTCGCGCTTGGCGCAACGGGCGCCGTGCCGCCGAGCATGGGAGTCGTGGAAGGCGGCGAAATCCCCTATCTTCCCGCCGCGCTCGAACAGAAGAAGAAGAACCAGGAAAACTGGCTCACTTCCGATCCCGAGATCAGGTGCTACCTGCCGGGCGTGCCCCGCGCCACCTACATGCCGTACCCGTTCCAGATCATGCAGAGTAAAAACTCTCTGTTCTTCGCCTATGAATACGCGGGCGCCGTGCGCGACATCTTTCTCAAGGATCCCGGGCCGCCGCCGGTCGATTCCTGGATGGGCCAGTCGGTCGGGCACTGGGAAGGCGAAACGCTCGTGATCGACGTCAGGGGCTTCAACGATTCCACGTGGTTCGATCGCGCGGGCGACTTCCACAGCGACAAACTGCACGTGGTCGAACGCTACACGCGCACCAGCCCGGACATCATTTCTTACGAAGCCACCATCGAAGACCCCGATACCTTCTCGCGGCCCTGGAAGATCGCCCTGCCCCTCTACCGGCGCCAGGAGAAGAACGTGCAGCTCATGGACTTCAAGTGCGTCGAATTCGTGGAAGAATTAATGTACGGGAAGTACCGGAAGAAACCGCTCGATCCCTGATCTCGAAAGGCATTCTGAAAAGATTTATGCGAACCAAACTCCTTGTCAGTGTTCTCGGCACCCTGGCGGCCCTGTGCGTTTCCGCCGTGCCCGCCGCCGCGCACCATGCGTTCGGTGGAGAATTCGACGCCAACCGTCCCGTGCTGCTCAAAGGCAAGCTGGTGAAGGTGGAGTGGGTGAACCCGCATTCGTGGCTGCACGTCGAAGTGACCAACGCGAAGGGTGAGAAGGAAGTCTGGATGGTGGAAGGCGGCAGCCCGAATTCGCTGCTCCGCCGCGGCGTGACAAAGGACAGCCTGAAGGTCGGGACGGAGGTGGTGATCGACGGCTATCAGGCCCGCGACCACACGCTGCTGCGTGCCAACGGCCGCAACATCACCCTGACCGACGGCACCAAGCTCTTCCTCGGTTCGGCCGGCACCGGCGCGCCGGACGATCCGAAGTAGGAAAACGCGACTAAAGTCGCGTCCACGAATTTCCCGAATCTGCGGCTTTTCGAATTGAGCAGAAGATTGTGGACGCGGCTTCAGCTTCAGCCGCGTTTCGAGATAGAGGTACACAACCGGCGCCGTGTACAGCGTCAGCACCTGGCTGAACAGCAATCCGCCGGCGATATACGGGCATCGTACAGCGCGTCATCGGCCGCCTGCGTGCTGATGCCGAAGCGCGCGGCACATCGTCTGTCGTTTGCCGTGCGGGAAACCGCTCCTTCTAGTGCCCTTCGCGCCGGTCTCTCGCCTGCTGCACCATATGCACGAAGCGCCCGGCCAGTTCCTGAATCCAGGAAGCTTCCCGGCGCTTGATCGCCTGCGGCTGAATCAGATCGGCGCCGACGCCGATCGCCGTCGCGCCCTGCAGAATGAACTCGCCCGCGTTCTGCTGGTTCACGCCGCCGCCGGCAATCATGCGGATCTGCGGGAAGGGCCGCCGCAGCGCCTTGATGTAGCTCGGCCCTCCCACGTTGGCGCAGGGGAAGATCTTGACGAAGTCCACGCCCGCTTTCCACGCCGCCATCACTTCGGAAGGCGTCAGGGTGCCGGGGAAAACCACGGTATCGTGCTTCTGGGCGAACTCCACAATCCCCCGGTCGAAACCCGTGCTGGTAAGGAAGCGCGCTCCGGCGTCCAGACACCGGGCCGCAACCTCCACGTCCCAGATGCTGCCGGCTCCAACCACCAGAGTTTCGCTGTTGCGCGCCAGTTCCCGGATCACGTCAATGGCGCCCGGAATGGTCATCGTCACTTCGACGATCGGAATCCCTCCCTCCCGCACCGCCTCGGCGGCGAACATGGCGTCTTCCGCGGAGGACAGACGAACGGAGGGAATAATCCCGATTTCTTCGATTCGAGCGTGCACTTCCTGCCTGGTCATAGGGTTCGACTCATAAGATTCTAAAGGGTCCTGCCTCAGGGACGTATAACGGAGCCGTGAGGACCGCTCCCTTTCAATTCAATTATTTTGATCGGACCCATAAACTAATACCGGGTCTGATCTTACACTTTTCTCATGTCTTTTTGATTAGGCTGTCATTAGTGAAGTGAGTGCCTCCGTCTCAGAATCGGTCCCCCGCGCCGTCGGCGCACCTGCCGGGGCGATTCCGAGTGTGTTCGCATCCAGCCGCGGCATCCCGCCATGGCTCAGGATGTTCGCTAAACCAACCCTGCAGATACTGATTTCGGCAACCGCCGTAATGCTCGCAACTTTCGGGGCATTCGAGCTGCATTTCACGCTCTCGGTGACGGCGTTTTTCTATCTGGTCATCATCGTGCTGACGGCGCTGCAGTTCGGCTTCTGGCAGGCGACCGCAACATCCCTCGTCGCCGCCGCCTGTCTCGACTATTACTTCACCGAGCCTCTCTACAGCTTCCGCATGATCGACCAGCAGAGCTGGACCGCGCTGGCGGCCTTTGAATTCGCGGGCCTGATCGTCAGCCGCCTGTCGACTCAGGTGCAG
>DASPQQ010000160.1:0-3852 GCA_035624885.1 Bryobacteraceae bacterium
GAGATTGACCGCCGGTGATTCGCGGTGGATGGCCGTCGCGGCTGTGGTTGTGATGCTGGGCCACGCCTACCCGGTGTTTCTCGCCTTTCGCGGCGGCAAGGCCGTCGCCAGTTTCGTCGGCGCCTACGCCTACCTCACGCCCGTTCCGCTGCTCGCCGTCGTCCTGCTCTTCGTCTTTCTCGTCGCCTGGACGCGCTATCTCTCGCTCGGCTCCATCGCCGCCGCCGCCCTCTTCCCCGTCGCCTGCTGGATGATCCTCCATCCCGACTGGCCCGTCCTCGTCTCCGCGCTCGGCGCCGCCATCCTCATCGTCGAACGCCATCGCGGCAACATCGCGCGCATCCGCGCCGGTGAAGAACGCGTCTTCCGTTTCGGCAGGACCCCGAATTGAGCGGCAACCTCGCCATCATCGGCGCAGGCGCCTGGGGCACCTCGCTCGCCTGCATTCTCGCCCCGCGCTTCGAGCGCGTCAGCCTCTGGGTCCGGGAACCCGGCCTCGCCGCCGTCATCGAAGCCACGCGCGTCAACGAACCGTTCTTTCCGGGCTTTCGCATCCCCGATAACGTCCGCGCCGTCGACACCTTCGAAGCCGCGCTCGACGGCGCCGAATTCCTCCTGAGCGTCATGCCCTCGCACGCCGTGCGCGACGTCTACGCGCAAATGAGCCCCTGGCTCAAACCCGGCCTGAAGATTGTCTCTGCAACAAAGGGTCTCGAAGAACGCACTCTGTTGCGAATGTCGCAGGTGATCCGTTCCGCGGTTGCTCCCGAGACGACGATCGCGGCGCTTTCCGGCCCCACCTTCGCCCGGGAAGTGGCCGCCGGCAGCCCCACCGCGGTGGTCGTCGCCTCTGACGACCACCGTCTCGTCGAAGAAACCCAGCAGCGCTTCTCCGGCCCCACCTTCCGCGTCTACGGCAGCCCGGACGTCACCGGCGTCGAAATCGGCGGCGCGCTCAAGAACGTCATTGCCATCGGCGCCGGCATCTGCGACGGTCTTGGCCTCGGCCACAACGCCATTGCCGCCCTCATCACCCGCGGCCTTGCCGAAATCACCCGTCTGGCCGTGGCCGCCGGAGCCAGAGCCGAAACGCTCTCGGGTCTGGCCGGCCTCGGCGATCTCGTCCTCACCTGCACCGGCGATCTCTCCCGTAACCGCCAGGTAGGACTCAAGTTAGCCTCCGGTCTCCAGCTCGGCCAAATCCTCCAGTCCACCCAAACCGTAGCCGAAGGCGTAAAAACTACATCGGTAGCTCTGGAACTCGCGGCACGCTATGGGGTTGATTTACCTATAGCGAGCGAGATGCACGCGGTTCTGCATCTCGGCCGTGCGCCAGGGGAGGCCATCCGGAATCTGATGACCCGGACGTTGCGGAGCGAAGCAAGCGACTGGAACACGACGAGCGAAGTGAGTAATCAACGATGACGATCTCGACCGCAGTTCTCGATCTCGATGCCGAGCTGATGCTGCGCGTGAAGTCAGGCGACGGCGAGAGCTTCCGCATTCTCCTCGAAAAGCACCGCAACCCGGTCATCCACTTTGTCTACCGCATGGTGCAGGACCGCGCCGTGGCCGAAGAACTCGCCCAGGAAGTCTTCCTCCGCGTCTACAAATCGCGCGCCACCTACGAACCCACCGCGAAGTTCACCACCTGGCTTTTCCGCATCGCCACGCATCTGGCGCTCAACTGGCTGCGCGACGGCCGCAGGGAACGCGGCGCCCAGCGCCTCGATGACGATCGCGGCGGTCTCCTGCCCGTGCGCGAGTATCCGGATCACCGGCCCTCGGTTGAACAGAGAATGCTCAGGGACGCCCATCTGCAGCAGGTCCGGGATACGATCGCTTTGCTGCCGGAGAAGCAGCGCGCGGCCGTGCTGATGCACAAATACGAAGAAATGGGATATGCGCAGATCGCCCAGGTTCTCGGCTGTTCCGAATCGGCGGTCAAGAGTTTGCTGTTTCGCGCTTACGAAACGCTGCGGGCCAGACTGGCCTTTATGCTTGGGGGAGGTGCCGGGTGAGGTATCGGTCTTTTCAATGTCCGTCAGAGACAGCGAAACTCAGGGAACTTCTGCTGGACTATCCGGCGGGAAGGCTGGAGCCCGCGGTTCGGGCGCACCTGGAGAAACATCTCGCCGTGTGCCCCGCCTGCCGGGACACCGTGGAGGCACAGACAGCGGTGTGGAACGCGCTCGATGCGTGGGAGCCGGCGCCGCTGAGCCCGGATTTCAACCGCCGGCTCTGGCATGAGATCGATCGCGTGGCGGCCGAACCCTGGTACAAAGGTCTCGTCGAATGGCGTCCGCTGCTGCCCGCCATGTTCGTGGCGCTGCTCGTGGTCGCGGCCGGATTGATGTTCACGCGCTCGCATGACGTTCTGATACAAAGTGCGGCGCCGGGCGAAGGTGTTACAACCACTGAGGTGGATCAGGCCGTTTCCACGCTGGACGATCTGCAGCTGCTGCAGCAGCTCGATTCCGTGGTGCGGCCGGAAAGCGATGCTGCCAACGAAATCTAAGGTTCTCGCGGCATCGGTCCTCTCCGGACTGATCCTCACGTATTCGGCCTCCGCGGCGCAGTCGAAAGGCGCCAGATCCGCGCCCGCTCCGCGCCCGCGCGCTCCCAAGGCCGCTTCTGGCAAGAGCCCCGGCAATCAGGCGCTCGAGCGCCTCTCGCGCATGTCACCCGCCGAGCGTGAGAAAGCTCTCTCGAATCTCCCGCCCGATCGCCGCGCGCAGGTATTGAAGCGTCTCGAGTCCTACCAGACTCTTTCGCCCGAAGCCCGCGCGCGCGCCAACACGCAGTTGCAGCGTCTGCAAAGCCTTCCGCCGAAACAGCAGAATCAGGTGCGCGGTTCGCTGCAGGAATTCCAGAACCTGCCCGAAGCCCGCAAAGCGGCCGTCAGCAATGAACTGGACCGCCTCGGCGCCATGTCCGAAGCCCAGCGCACCGCGCGCATGAACAGCCCCGAGTTCAAGTCCCGGTTCTCTTCTTCCGAACGCCAGATGATCGGCGACATCTCCCGGGTTCTGCCCCCGGGCAAGTAATCCTCAGGCGCTCGCCGCCGCCACGCGGTCGTCCGCCGACGGCCCGTACATCCCCGGAATCGCGATATCGAGCAGCCGCAGCGCCACGCCGAGCTGCGCGCGATGGTGAATCAGGTGATTCATGACCACGCTCCGCAGCACATTGACGCGCGGCATCGCGAGCAGCGTCTTGCCGCCGGCCGTCAGCGTCCAGGTCTTCGCCAGATGCTCGTCGCTGGCCACGGCAATCGCCGCCCGGCCCAGTTCGACATTGGTATCGAAAGCCTTCAGCAGTTCCGTTTTCGACGCCGCGAGAAACGGCTTCTGCCCCGGCCCCAGATCGAGCGTGTCCCTGTTGATGGTTTCCGCCGCCCAGAACGGCATCATCGTGATGTGGCTCGCCAGTTCGGCCACGCTCATCGACTTCTCGTGCGGCTTATAGGTAAGCTTCTCGTCCGGAACGCATTCCAGCAGCTTCCGGGTACTCTTCATTTCCTGCTCGTATTCGGGGAGAAGGAGTTCGCTGATCGTCATGGCAGACCTCGCCCTCCATGGATGCGGAACCGGCGCCCGGGGCTTCAACGAATCGGCACAGGCGGCCGGATATCCCTAAGTAGTTGCGTCGTGGCTCGGCTGCCCGCGCCGCCGCAGAATTCTCGACAATGCGAACCGCCCGATGCGCGCCGCCGCCGCTCTGCTCGTTTTCCGGTCGACCGTGATCACCTGAATGCCGCGCCATGCCATCAGCATCAGAAACCATCCGTAGTGCGCGTAATATTTCAGGTTGCGGGCCGGCAGCTTCTGCCAGCACCAGTCGTTGACCTCA
>DASPQQ010000161.1:0-10359 GCA_035624885.1 Bryobacteraceae bacterium
ACCACGGTGTTGCGCACGGCTTCCCCGAGATTGGCCTGGCTGTCCGCCGGGTTGCTGTCATACGGCGTCTCCCACGGCCCGGTTTCGACGAGCGTGATGGTATTGAGCGCCCATCCGCCCAGAAATGCATTCACCACTGCATTGGAATTCGCGAGGAAGCGCCGCCCCGTGCCGAACGGCAAGTCGTACATGCCCGTGAGCAGGAAGCGATGGCGGCGAACACCGGGATCGTTGCCCCTGTCGGCCGCCAGATCGAACCGGTTGTTGACGGCGGTGAGACCGTTCGGTCCGCTGCTGTTGCCCTGCTCGCTGCCAAACGCGGTCGGGGCGTCGTTGTTCGCGTCCGTCAGATCCTTGGCAAAGTCGTAGCTGGCCTGGAAATAAAGGCCGCTGGTATAGCGGTGCGTAATCTGGGCTTCAAGGTCCTGGTAATTGGCAAACCCCCAGTTCCCCAGCTGATAGACCGCCGCGTACTGCGGGAACGGTTCCACGTAAGGGCCAGCCACGCTCGGCCGGCCCTGGTTGGCATCCACGTCCACCGGCAGGCGGTAGCCGTTCGAGCCGATATAGCTGATGCGCGCCGTCGTCGCGGATCCGAACTGGCGCTCGATCGAAATATTCCACTGCGCCGATTGCGGGTCGCGGAAATTGATCTGCTGCGCGACATCGAACGTGTAGGTGCCGACCAGCGACGGAACCAGACCGCCGTTGCCATACGCAACCACGGGAAGCGTGAACAGCAGCGGCTGCCCGGCCTTCACGGCGGACGCCGGAGTGTTCGCATAAGTCGGCGAGTTGGTGGCTGCCGTACCCGTCATCTGGTAAGCCACGCCGCCAAGCTGCGGAACCGTGAAGATTCCGAACCCGGCGCGGAACACCGTCTTCTCATTCCCGAAAGGCCGGTACGCGATGGCCACGCGCGGATCGAAATCCTTCCAGTACGTGTCCCGCAATCCCTGGCCGAGACCGGCCTGCGTGGCCGTCTCAAATGGCGAACAGGGATACGCCGGATTCGGCAGCGGACTGATGGTGCACGCGTTGATGCTGTAAAGCACGGAGGGCGCGGCGGGCAGCGAGTTATTCGGAACCACCATGCCGCCGTTGGGCAGGAAGTTCGCAATGTTGCCGTTCTTCTCGGTGAACGGCGGCTGCAGTTCCCAGCGCAGACCGGCGCTGACCGTCAGGTTCTTGAGCACCCTCCACTCATCCTGTGCGTAGGCGGCAAAGTGCTGCGAAGTCGAATCGATGTTCGGGCCGATATCGTAAACCAGGTTGGTCGCCGGAATTCCAAGCAGCAGATCCACGAACGCGTTGCCGCTGTAGGCGCCCGTGAACTTCAGCGATCCGAATTCGTCGCTTCCGCCGAAATTGTTGACGCGATTGTAATAGACTTCGCGCATGTCAACCCCGAATTTCATCGTGTGCTGGCCCTTGATCCACGAGAGGTTGTCCGTGTACTGATAAGTCCGCGAATGCTGCGGTCCCACTTCGCCGTGCCCGATCTTCGTGAAGCCGGTGCCGCTGCTGAAGTTGAACCCCGGGAAACCACCTGAGTTGCCGGCGTGCGAGAGATCGAGGCCCGTCAGCCCGAGGTTCTGCACCACCGATGCTCCGGAGAACGGGAAACTCGAGAGGATATCGAGCGTGCTCCATCCGAAGCGGAATTCGTTGATGAGCGTCGAGGTGATGATGTGGCTGTCGGATACGAGCAGATTCTTGTCGTGCTCGCTGTTGGTGATCGGCGGCAGCAGTTGTGCGGCGTTGTTGGCCGTCGCCTGTGTCTGATACGGCAGATCCTTCCAGCTCCACCGCCCGTATAACTGGTTCTTCGAGCCGATGGACTGATCCAGCCGAAGGTCATAGCCATCCGTCTGGTTCGCCAGGCGTTCGAGATACCGGTAGTCTCCCGTGGTCGAACCGGAGCTGAAGTTGGGAGCGGGATAGTACTGCGAGAGCAGCTTCTCCGCCACCGGGTTCAGCAGACTCTGCGGAATCTGATTGTTCGGGAACGGCTGCCCCGAAAACGGATTCACCGCGGCTTTGCCGGGCAGTCCGCTCAGATTGCCCGAATCCATCGCCACCGTCGGGACGTTATCCACCACGAGCTGCGACCCCGGTTTGCGGTTGCCTTCGTAGTCCACAAAGAAGAAGGTCCTGTTGTGACCGTTGTACACGTGGGGAATCACCACGGGCCCGCTCAGGCTTCCGCCGAACGTATTCCACACTTTCGCCTGCTTCACCGACGAACCATAAGTCGTCGCGTCCAGAGCCGCATTCTGCGCGTATTCGAACAGGCTGCCGTGCAGCGTGTTCCCGCCGCTCTTCGTCGTCACCGTCACGTCGCCCGCGGCCGCGAACTCGGCATTGTTGTTGATCGCCGAAACGCGGAATTCGCTGAGCATTTCCGACGACGGATACATGTTGCGCGCCGCCGTGTTGCTGATCACGTTGACCGTCGAAGACCCGTCCACGCTGTAGTCCGTCATGAACGGCAGCGACCCCGTCAGCGCGATATTGCCGTTCTGATCCTGCTGCACGTTCGCCGATCCCACGATCGCGCCCAGCGGGCTCGTCGAACTCCCGCGATAGTTCGCCGGCAGTTCGGTCACCGTCTGGTTGTTCATGGTATTCGCGATCGTCGCGTTCTCGGTATTGATCGCGGCAGCCGTCGCCTCCACCTGCACGCTCTGCTGCACGTTGGCCAGATTCAGCGTCAGATCGAGCCGCCGTTCCTGGCGCGCGTCCAGACTCACCTCGGCGATCTGTGCCGAAGCAAATCCGGATTTGTCCACCTTCACCGCATAGCGGCCGGGCTTCAGATTCAGAATCTGATAGAGGCCGTTGCCGCCCGAGACCACCGAACGCGTCGTGTTCTCATCGAGGTCCGTCACGGAAATGCTGGCTCCGGGCACGCCACCCCCCGTTGGGTCCTGCACCGTCCCCACAATGCTCCCGAACGTGGATTGAGAAAACGCTCGCGGCGTGAGAGCCGAAACGAGCAACAGAGCAGCCAATAATTTCGCGTTAATTCTCATAGACCCTCGAACGACCTCGATAATCGCGATCCCTCGACGAACGCCAAAAAGCGCCCCTCAACTTCGCGTTGAAGCGATTATCCGAGCCTTCCGGATTCCTGTCAAAATACCGGCGATGTAGGGTAAGACTCTGTTTTTCAATGACGTACATCGGTGTTTCACGCCGTATTAAACCGCCTTATGACCAGCGCACAATGGGGAAAATTGCCACTTGCGGCGGCCGGAAATCCCGGTCGCTTCCCTTGTCCCGGGCCCTCCCTTGCCACCATTGATCCCCTCCGAGGACATTGTTATAATTTGCCGACATGCACGTGGTGGAGGAGGATGTCACCCGGTCCGAGATCGACCGGATTCTCCAGAGCGACACGTTCCGCTCCTCCGATGTACTCCGTCGTCTCTTTCGTTTCCTGGCGGACAAGTCCATCGCCGGAGAAGCGGATCAGCTCAAGGAATACACGATCGGTCTCGACGCCTTCGGCAAACCGCCGTCTTACGATCCGCGCAGTGATGCCATCGTCCGGCTTCAGGCCGGACGCCTGCGCCAGAAACTGGCCGAGTACTATCGCACCGAAGGCAAAGACGACCCTGTGGTCGTTGACCTGCCCAAGGGCCACTTCAAGCTGACCTGGCAGGCGCGGCCGGCTGCGGCCGACATCCAGCCCGCCATTGACCCGGCCCCCGTGAAGGTGACCGAGCCGCCTCCGCGCCGGCGCTGGCTGATACCGTTGCTCGGCGCCGCTCTTCTGCTCTCGCTGGCCTGGAACATCCGCTCCGCCGTCCTCTCGCGAACGGCGGCAGGCAGCGGCTCTGCCCTCTGGACCCCGGAACTGCACGAGCTCTGGGATCCGTTCATTTCAGACAGCCGCCCCCTGCTGGTGGCCTTCGCCGATCCCATGTTTGTCGGCGTGATCGGCCGCGACGGCAATGTCCTTGGCCAGCTCCGCCTGACCGAAGTCAACGACTGGAATGAAGCCGCCACCTCGCCACCCGTTCAGGCGCTGCGCCGCGCCATGGGAAACCTGACGATCGCGCCTCGCTTCAACTTCGCGGGTCGTGGCTACCTCGACTCCGCCCTCCGGCTCGGAAAACTTCTTGGAACCCGGCAATCCAGATTGTCCGTCGCCCGGCTCAGCCAGATCTCCTGGCAGAGCCTCTCCGACAACAACGCTCTCCTGGTCGATACGCAGGGATCTGCGCCCGATGACCGGCTGCTGGGTCTCCCTGTGAAACCCGAACTCATGCTCGTCCGCGAGGGTGTCCGCAACCTGCATCCGCGCCCGGGCGAGCCGGCTGTATTCACCGACACCCAGCCGGCCACGGTTGATGGCGAGATTCTCGCTCTGGTTTCCGTGGTGCCTGGTCCGGTTGGCATCACCCGGGTTGGCGCTTTCACCAGCAACCGGTTCTGGGGCAACGCGGGAGCCATCGAATCGTTTACAGACCCGGCCTTCGCCAGACTGCTGGTCGAGAAACTCAAGGGCCCATCCGGGAAGTTCCCCGCCTACTACCAGGTTCTGCTCAAGGTGAAGTACCGGGATGGCGTTCCAACCGACGTGTCCTATATCACCCACCGCGACCTGCCCGCGCTCCCCGTCGCGCCTCCCCGTCACGATTAACGTCTTCCGGGCAGGGGTTCGTAACCTGTTACTATCCGCCCGTACGCCACTTGAACCAAACGAGTTCCTGCTTTTTATCGATTGACAGTCGAAGTGCCTCATACGATACTTTGCTTGCGCAGGAAATCACAGGGGTCGCATGAGGACCCGGTCAAATTCCGGCTGCCGCCGCTGAATCGAATCTGGGCAAAGTCTGCCTCAGGAGCCAACGCCTTGAAGCGTCTACGTCACCTCATCCCTCTGATCGTCGCGTTCCCACTGCTCGCCCAGCAGCCGCGGTCCGGCAACCCGCCGGAGGAGGGAATCCCCGTCACCGACCCTCTGGTGATCTCCAAATGCGGCACCTGCCACACGAAGGACGAGAAGGGCAACCTCTCCCGCATCTCCTGGGAGCGCGCCGCGCCCGAAGGCTGGGAAGAGGCCATCAAGCGCATGGTTCGGCTCAACGGCCTGTCCATTACGCCCGCGGAAGCCCGTTCCATCGTCAAGTACCTTGCCACCTATCACGGTCTTGCGCCCGATGAGGCGAAGCCCGTCATGTATCTCGCCGAGCACCGCATCCAGGACGAAACCCTCATTCCCAACGACGAAGTCCGCACCGCCTGCGCCACCTGCCATCCGATTGCCCGCGCTCTTTCCTGGCGCCGCGCTTCCGATGACTGGCGTCTGCTCGCCAACCTGCACACCGGTCTCTATCCGGAAGCGGAAACAGCCTTTCGTCGCCGCCCCGGTCCGGCCGACGCAGCCGGCGGCTCACCACGTCCGGATGGCGGCGCGCCGCCTCCGCAGCCCGTCGATGCCGCGCTTCGCTTTCTCGGTTCCGCGGCTCCGCTCCACGCCCCGCAATGGGCGCAATGGGCCGCCCGCATGCGCACCCCGAAGTTTGCCGGACGCTGGCTGGTCTCCGCCCGCATCCCCGGCCGCGGCAAGTATTTCGGCGAAGTCACCATCGAGGATGCCGGCCAGGATGAATTCCGCACCCGCGTCAGACTTCGTTCCGCGCGCGACGGCTCCGTCATCGAACGCACCGGGCAGGGCATCGTCTACGCCGGCTACAGCTGGCGCGGCCGCTCGAAATCCTCCGCGCCCGCTCCCGCCGCTTCGTCCTCCGCGCCCGATTCCTTCGCGGCCGATTACCGCGAAGTCATGTGGTTCAACCCCGATCAGTCCCACGCCGAAGGCCGCTGGTTCTGGGGCGAATATCAGGAGTTCGGCTTCGACGTCACCATGGAGCGGGCCTCCTCCGAACTCACCGTGACCGGCGTCGATATCTCCGCGCTCAAAACCGGCACGCAGTCGAACACGGTTCACATCATCGGCAACAATTTGCCCGCCCAGCTCGCTCCCGCCGACATCGATCTCGGCAGCGGCGTCACCGCGCGCCGCATCGTCTCGTCGAATCCCGGAGAACTGGTCGTTGACGCCGCCGTCGCCCCGGACGCCATTCCCGGCAAGCGCGACGTTTCCGTCCGCCGCGCTGTCCTGCCTCTCGCCTTCGCTGTTTACGACCACGTCGACTATATAAAGGTGGTTCCCGACGCCGCTCTCGCCCGCCTCGGCAGCGACGTTCACCCGAAGGGTTACCAGCAGTTCGAGGCCATCGGCTATAACCGCGGCCCCGACAGCAAAATCAATACTCCCGACGACGTCGATCTCGGTCCCGTCGATGTCAACTGGAGCGTCGAGGAGTTCTACGCGACCTACGGCGACGACGACAAGGAATTCGTCGGCAGCCTCGGCTCGAATGGCCTCTTCACACCATCGTCCGATGGCCCCAACCCGGCGCGCAAATTCAGCCGCAACAATTACGGCGATGTCTGGGTGGTCGCGACCGCGAAGAATGAAAAGGATTCAAACGGCAAGCCGCTCGTGGGCAAATCCTACCTCGTCGTCACCGTCCCGACCTACATCAAATGGGATCAGCCCGAGGTCGGGCAATGACCGCTGCCGCGGCCACGCTTTACCGGCTCGGCGAAAGCCATCGTTTCGAAGGCGGCGGCCGCCATTTTCTCTATCTCGTTCCCGCCGGCGCCATCTTTGAGCTGGATGACGCCGCCCGGCGCGCGCTCGATCTCCTTCGTGAATCCTCTCTCCCTCACGAAGACATCCTCTGTCATCTCGAAGCGTCCGGTCGAGCTCCGGAAGAAGCCGAAGAGTTGCTTGGGGAACTGCATCGGGCGCGCATTATTGTTTCCGCGGACACCCGCTCCGAACCTCTCGCCGAACCGCCCGGGGATTTTCCCCTGCAGTCGCTGGTCATGAACCTGACCAATCAGTGCAATCTCTCCTGCCAGTACTGCTACGAATTCGGCGAGGATCGCATCACCACTCCGGAAGGCAAGCCGAAGTTCATGGACCTCGCCACCGCGCAGGCGTCCGTCGACTTTCTGCTCGCGCAATCCCCGGGCCGCCGCACCGTCCACATCACCTTCTTCGGCGGCGAAACGCTCATGAATTTCCCCCTGCTGAAGCAGGTCGTGCAATACGCAACCGCACAGGCCGCCGCCGACGGACGCGCCGTCGATTTCAGCCTCACCACCAATGCCACGCTCCTCACCCCGGCCATTATCGACTTCCTCTCGGAAAACCGCATCGGCGTCACCGTCAGCATGGATGGCCCGCCCGATCTGCACGACAAACTCCGCGTCTTCGCCAACGGCCGCGGCAGTTACGACATCATCGCGCCGCGCGTCCGCGCCCTCATCGCCGGCCATCGCACCCGGCCCATCACCGCGCGCGTCACCCTCACTTCCGGCGTCACCGATGTCGTCCGCATCTTCCGCCATCTGAAACAGGATCTCGGTTTTCACGAAGTCGGCTTCGCGCCCGTCACCACCTCGCCCAACCGTCTTTACTCCATCGGCGAGCGCGGCATGGATGGCGTTCTCGAACAGTTCCACCTTCTCGCCGAAGAATGGCAGGCATACGCTCTGCGCGGCCAGATGCACGGCTTCTCGAACGTCAGCGACACCATCGCCGAGCTCGTCCAGGGCGTCAACAAATCGCATCCCTGCGGCGCCGGCCTCGGTCTCGTCGGCGTCGGCCCCTCCGGCGACATCGCGCCCTGCCATCGCTTCGTCGATGCCGATGAGCACGCGCTCGGCAACGTCTCAACCGGCCTCGACCGCACGAAGCAGAAGAGCTTTCTCTCCCGCGGCCACATCAATACGAAGTACGACTGCCACACCTGCTGGGCGCGGCCCCTTTGCGCCGGCGGCTGTCACCATGAAGCCTTCGTCCGCTACGGCGACACCGGCCATCCCAATCTCCACTACTGCGACTGGATTCGCGACTGGACCGACACCTGCCTCCGCATCTACGGCACGGTGAGCGCGCTCAATCCCGGTTTCCTCGAACAGTTCGCCGAAAGGAAAGCGCTATGAAACACCTGCGAGCCGTGAACAAAAAGGCGCGCCGCATCGAGCAGCTCACCGACGCCGACGTCGTCGCGCTGCAGAGCAACCAGCAGCCGCAGCAGCGTCCGCATGTCCCGATGGGCTGCGCTCTGTCGTTCTCGCCCGGCTGGGAAGTCGATTCCTCCGGCGGCACCGCCGGCCTCTGCACCCCCGTCGAGCGCGATATCTACGACTGCTACATCACCTGCTTCTGGCCCGCGCAGGTTCCCGACCATCTGAACAACTATCCCGACTGGGCCAGTAAATGCGCCGCCGCCACCAAAGACTGGCGCAATCTCGACCTCGTCTTCCCATAGAAAAACATGCGAACCCTTCTTGCAGCTCTCCTTGTCTCGTGTGCCATCGGCCGCGCCGGCACCGTCTTTCTGCCCGCCTATCCGCACCACGTCATCGCGGTCAACGAAGCCGACGGCAAGGTCACCGACGTCATCCCGCTTGAGACCGGCATGCCTCTCAATATCCGGTTGTCGGACGATCGCAAATTCATCTACGTCGCCACCGTCGATCACAACGGCATCGAAGTGATCGATGTCGCCGCGCGCAAGGTCGTCAACCATTTCGTGCTCGACAGCGCGCGCAAGCAGTACCGCTTCAACTGGATGGGCGGCGGCACGCCCGATTCGTCCAACAAGTTCTACTACACCGTCACCCGCGAAATCACCAAAGGCGTCGACCGCTTCGAAGCGGATAAGCCGAAGTACTCCGTGATCGATCTCGCCCAGCAGAAGATCGTCCGCACCGCCGACGTCGCGCCCGAAGATGAAGCGGCCAACGAAGGCGGTCCCGGCCGCGGCGGCTTCGATATCTCGCCCGACGGCAAGTATCTCTACCAGTTCCGCGATTCGGTCGTCGTCATCGACACCAGCGATTTCAAGGTCGTCCAGCGCATCCCTCTCGCCAAACCCGAACTCGAAGCCGTGGAGAATCTCAACTTCGGCGCGGCCCTGCCATCCATCCACGATCCCGGCCAGCGCACTTCGCTCTTCTTTTCCGCCGACCCTTACGTGCACAACCGCATCTTCGGCATCGGACGCTTCGACCTCAATTCGCGCCAGTTCAGTTTCGCGCCCATCGGCCCCGCGCCCGCCGCCATGTTCGGCCTCGAGGTGACTCCCGACCGCAAAACCGCGTACTCCGTGATCACCAGCGGCCGCCTCGGCACCCGCCGCTGCGAATTCTGGGCTTTCGACCTGCAGAGCAACCGCGTCTCGCAGACTTCCGAAGTCCCGTGCCACTCCCGTTTCACCTTCGGCATGTCGAGCGACGGCAAGAAGCTCTACATGTACGGCGAAGGATTCGAAATCGACGTCTACGACGCCGCCACCATGAAGCACGAAGCGACCTGGGACCTCGGCCGCGACGTGACCTACGGCGGCATCGTGGTGATTCCTTAGCGCGGCCTGGACCTGCGGCTTCAGAGACTGTGTGAGAACTGCACTCAGGGCCTCTGCTCCTAAGCAGCCACTGAGGAAAACCGGGACAGACTCCTTTTTCGCGTTGCAAAACTTCTGCGTGAGAGCCGGGACGGCGCGAAAAAGGTTGTCTGTACCGGATTTTCCGGACCACGCTCGCAGCCGAATACCCGTGAACCCGAGTTCTCACACAGACTCTTCAGCCGCGGCCCGTTGTTTGATGAGAACGGTTGGACCGTGTTGCGGGTGCGCCTCGCGCCGCTCATGGTAGCCTGTGATCAACTATCCCGCCCGCGCGGCGTCTGAGGAGTAAGGAGAAAGATCGATGAAATTGGCGAAAGCGGCATTGCTTTTCACGCTGGTGTCGGCGGCGGCCTCGGCCCAGGTCAATATTGGCGAACAGAAGCCCGAAGCCAGCCTCCCCTTCACCATGACCACGGTGACCACCTTTAAACTGCCCTGGCGGATCGCTTTCCTGCCCGATGGCCGCATGCTGATCACCGAAAAGCCCGGCGCCCTGTGGGTCGTGACCCAGAAGGGCGAGAAGATCCAGGTGAGCAACGCGCCCGCGGTTTATTTCCAGGGCCAGAGCGGCATGCACGCCGTCTACCTCTCACCGCATTACGCGACGGACCACAGCATCTATCTCACCTACGCCGAACCGGGTGATTATCCCGGCGGCGGGCCGGCCGGCGGTCTCGCGCTCGCGAAGGCGAGGCTGAACCTCACTGCGACCTCCGCCTCGCTCGAAGATTTCAAGGTGCTCTGGCACCAGATGCCCAAAGGCAAAGGCGGCCAGGAAGGCGCCGCGGTTGCCTTCGCGCCCGATGGCAACTCTCTGTTCCTCGCCGTGGGCGATCGCCAGCGCATGACGCCGGCT
>DASPQQ010000162.1:0-8282 GCA_035624885.1 Bryobacteraceae bacterium
GGTGTCCGCGCCCAGTTGCCAATCCGTCCCGGTCGTGTTGTCGTGGCGCCAGTTCTGGGAGTTGTAGGTCAGACCTACCGGCAGACTCCACCCGTTTCGCGCCTGCTCCTGGACGATTGGGATCGAAAAGCTGAGGTTTCCGCTTCGCACATCGATCTGCTCTCCGCCGCCTCCCCAATAACTGCCGGTGGGCTGGAGCCCGACCCGGCGTGAATCGATCGAACCTGCGGGCGGTGTGGTCACGTTCAGCACCAGGGCCGTTGACAGGTTCCCGTGATAGTCTTCTGCCACGATCTGATAGGTATAGGCCGTTGCGGGTGCGGCCGTCGGGTCGCCGAACTCGGGCGAAGGTCCTCCCCCGAGCGCAATTGTGTTGGCGCCATTAGTGCGGGTCACGTCGTAGCGGAAGACCCCAGTGCCATTCGGATCGTCTGTGGTTGCAAGCCATTGCAGCGAGACTGACGTCGGCAGAACATAGCTGGCGACTCCGGTTGCGTTGATCGGGTTCGGCGCGACAGTGTCCAGATGCCCGATCTGAATCTCACACACGTCCTGCCAGCCAACCTGACCGATATCTGCGCCGGCCATTCCGTAGCCACCAACCCCCGGTTGTCCGGTCGTCAGGCTAATCTGTTGGTCCAGAATCCATACGCCGTCCAGAAAGACCCGGAGCGTCGACCCGAAAACGATTGTCCTCAGCCTGCTGCCGTAGTTCAACACGACCTGGCGGCTCGCCAGTTGAGTTAACTGATTGTTGATCCGCTGGTTCACATTCAACTGGACATTCATTGTCACGACCGGGCCAGACGTGGTTGGCGTGGCCAGTTCCACCGAAACGTAGCTCCCGCTGTTCGGGTACGCATAGGACGAGGCGCGCAGAAAGTGCATGTATGTGCCCCCGCCGCCGGTGATGTAAAGTTCGCTCGCAATCTCGTAGTTGTTAGGGTTGGCGCCCGGGACCTGTGAGTTGTAGATCAACGATCCGGTTCCCGGAAAGCTGTCACCCTGGCTGTACCCGTAATTCTGCGCATAGTCGACCGACCCGATTTGCGTCCATCCCGAATTGGGCGCGCCGGTAGTGTCCTGGAAGTCGTACCGGTATTGGGCACCGAGCGTACCCGCGGGGATAGCTCCAGCGCGGTAAAGAAGGCGCGCACGTACATCACTTCGGCGCTGGACTTCGCGGTAGATGAACAATTGATTGTGAAAAACCCGGCACGGCGGTTAGAAATGCCCAGTAAGCGGCTGCGCAGACCGTGCGCCCGGTTCTACTCAGTGGAGGAGATACGGAAGTTGCTGTCTTCCGCCAGTGCCGTTTCGCTGCGCGAGCACCTCATCGTCCGCCTCTTGGTGATGTGCGGTCTTCGCGCGCAGGAACTGCTGATTCTGCGTGTCGATGACATCGAACCCGGCACGCTCCGGATTGACGAAGCGTTGAAGGAAAGCGAAAAGGGCGCAGCTCGCATTGGGGAGACAAAGAGCGTCGCCAGCAACGGATACGTTTGGCTCAGCCCGGAACTCGAAAAGGAACTCCGAACTTGGCTGCAGCTTAAAAACATTGGCGATGGATACCACCGCAACGCTGTGCGTTCACAGTACGATCTGCTGTTCCCGAGCGAGACAGGCACTCCGTTTCGCGTCGGCAACTATTTAAAGCGCGTGCTGAAGCCGATCGCCGAGACCGCCGGTATCACTGACATGACATTCCAGGCGCTACGACGGACGTTTGCCACGCATTTCCAGCGATATGGTTCGCCGAAGGATGCCCAGGCGCAGTTACGCCACTCCCGGCTGGAGATGACGGGGTGGTACATGAAAGAAATTCCGGAAACAGTGCGTGCCGCCGTCGAACGGATGGACGCTGAAATGTGTCAACCGCCCGACGGTCCAATGCCATCCAGCCCTGGGCAGGTCAACTAACACACCCCACCTTCCCGACGTCAGAAGCACTCAGACGTGCTTGCGCATCCGCTCTTGAGTGACTCGTGTCACTTCAGCCTCGGCGCACTTTCCGACTCATGCGAACACGATCGTTTTGTGGGGGTTTTGTGGGGGTAGTCGGAACAGCGCCGACCGGTAAGTGGTTTGTTTTGTGGTGCACCCGGCCTGATTCGAACAGGCGACCTTTTGCTTCGGAGGCAAACGCTCTATCCAGCTGAGCTACGGGTGCGTTCCAGCCTCAAGTTTAACAGGCCTTTCCGCGCTCCCGTGCTACCATCTTGAAGTACGGCCCGCGCCCAACCCTCCCGGAGAGATGGCTGAGTGGTCGAAAGCAGCGGTTTGCTAAACCGTCGTAGTTCCTTAAAGAGCTACCGGGGGTTCGAATCCCCCTCTCTCCGCCAGACTTTCGCTAAGCCGCGGCCACCATTCCCGCAATCTCTTCCCCGATCGCCAGCGATGCCGTCGCCGCCGGACTCGGAGCGTTCACCACATGCAGTTCGTTCGGCCCCTGGATCATGTGGAAATCCTCCACGAATCCGCCGTCCGCCGTCATCGCCATGGCCCGCACGCCCGATCCGCCTTCCACCAGATCCTCCGGCTGAATCTCGGGTACGAGGCGCTGCAGCGTGGCGCAGAATAACTCCTTCGACAACGACCGCCGCACTTCCATCCACGAAATCTTCGGATAGCGCGCGAGGAATCGCCAGAGGCCGGGAAAGGCGAGCGCATCGGCCAGGTCGCTCAGCCGGAAATCGCTCTTGCGATATCCCTCGCGCGATGTCGCCAGCACGGCATTCGGCCCCGCTTCCACACCTCCGTGAATCATGCGCGTGAAGTGCACCCCGAGGAACGGAAACTCGGGATTCGGCACCGGATAGATGAGGTTCCGGCAAAGGCTTGCGCGCTCCGGTCTGATCAGCCAGTATTCGCCGCGAAAAGGCAGAATCCGCACCGTGCGCGGATGTCCGGTCATCGCCGCGACGCGATCGGAATGCAACCCCGCGCAGCTCACGAGGTAATCGCAGGGATATTCGCCCGCCGCGCTGATCACGCGCCATCGCGCGCCATCGCGCCGGATGGCCTTCACCTCCGCGCGGGTCACCACGTTCACCATGCGCGCGAGTGTCGCGCATACGGCAGGGTAATCGGCGATCCCTTCCTCGGGCACCCGCACCGCCGCGATGCCGGCCGCATGCGGCTCGATCTCGCGCAGTTCGCCGCTGTTCAGCATGCGCAGGCCCGAGAGACCGTTCTCCATGCCGCGTTCGTAGAGCGTTCTGAGGCGCGGCAGTTCCTCCCCGTTCACCGCGACCACGACCTTCCCGCACACTTCATGCGCGATGCCATGCTCTTCGCAGAACGCGATCATCTGCCGGATGCCGCGCACGGCGAGCCGCGCTTTCTTCGAGCCTGGTTTGTAGTAGAGACCAGCGTGCAGAACGCCGCTGTTATGGCTGCTCTGGTGACGTCCCACCGCTGCTTCTTTTTCGAGCACGGTGACGTCCGAGCCGGGGAATTTCTGACCCAGGCGCCATGCGGCGGCGAGACCGACGATCCCGCCACCGATGACGACGATTTTGCGGAGAGCCAACCTTACAGGTTAGCGGTTGTGCCAACCTGACAGGTTAGCGGTTAGTTGCCCGAGCCCGTGGCGCGCGCCGGAGCCGGCGGCGCCGTCTGATTCACCGGCACCTTGTAGTTGAAGAAGCCGATCATCATTTCATCGAAAGTCTGATCGCCCCAGTGCACGGTCTTCGATGGGTCCGGGTTCCATTTGTTGTTCGACGAGTTGTCGTACCACGCGGTGGCTTCGAGCTTCGAACCGGCCGGGATGTGACGCGGCTCGGCGAGGATGTAGCTGAGCTGCCAGTTGAACTCGTACTTCGGCACGTTCAGCAGCACTTCGCTCCTGCCATCGGGATAGGTCAGCACATACTTGAAGGCCTTGCCGCGCAGATGCATATGCGGTGTGAGGTCGAGCAGCGTGACGTCTTCGCGGAACTCGTAGGTCTGCTTCACTTCGTAGTTCGGATCGTTCGCGGGGATGGCGAAGCGCGGCTGCATGGCGGAGCCGGAGAAGGCGCGGTACTTCGGCGCGTCCGCGCGGAACTTCATGCCGATCAGCGAGCGGTCCACGGCTTCCTTGCCGTTGGTCGTGTAATGCACCTGGAACATGAGCTTCGTTCCGGCCTTCACGAGGAACGCGGTGTCCTTATCCAGCGTGATCGACGGGACGCCGGGCGCGTAGCCGATCAGCATGTTGCTGAACATTTCGCCGCTGCGCGTGGCGGGCTTGCCGTTCTCGAGCAGGAACACCAGAATGTGATGCACCTGCTGGCGCTGCGAGGGCCGCACTTCGACCGCCTGCACCCACTTGTCTTCCGTGAAGCCGGGGTCGACCACGAAGTTCTGGTATTCGACGACGCCCTGGGCCGGAATGGTAAAGTCCTTGCCCATATCGAACACGGCGTCCGGCTTGCCGATCACCCAGCCATCGGTGAACTGCGGCGGCTTCGGCAGATCGGCCGGGTTGCCTTCCGGAGCTCCCGCGTCGACCCAGCTCACGATGGTTGCGACTTCAGAATCCGTCAGGCGGCGGTCATTGGCGAACCTGTCGACGCCCGGCTCGGCATGCCACGGCGGCATGACGCGCGAAGCCACCTGCTGTCTGATCGACTTCGCCCAGGGGCGGGCTTCATTATAGGTACGCAGCGACATCGGCGCCGCTTCGCCCGCACGATGGCAGTTCACGCAGCGCTCGTTGAGGATGGGCGCCACGTCTTTCGAAAAGGTTGGGGTTTCGGCCGCCATCGCGCTCGCCGCGAGCGCGATGGCCAGAAATGGAGTGGTGAGCTGGCGATTCATGCATTCCAACTTAACACAGTTAAGTTGGCCGTTTCTTCAGGTTTTCATCGAACCAGGTAATAGTCCTCTGGAGCAGATCCCGGATATGGCCGGGGTCGCGGATGGCGTGGCCTTCGTTGGGGTAAACCACCAGGCCGGTCTTCACGCCGAGCGTGCGCAGCGCGTGCCAGAATTCGAACGACTGCGGGGCGGGGCATTCGGCGTCGCTGTCGCCCACCAGGATCAGGGTCGGGGTTTTGACGTTCCTTATATAGGTGATGGGCGAACTCTTCGCATAAACCGCCGGATCGTCGTAGACGGACTTGCCGAAATACGGGATCATCCACTGATCGATCAGATTCTCGCCGTAGTAGCTCTGCCAGTTGGCGATGCCCGCGCCGGCCACGGCCGCGTGAAAACGATGCGTCTGGGTGACGGTCCACATCGTCATGTAGCCGCCGTAGCTCCAGCCGGCGATGCCGAGCCGGTCCGGATCGATGGGCAGAGATTTGAGTTGCTGATCGACGCCGAGCAGGACGTCGCGCAGATCACCCGCGCCGAAGTCCCTGACGTTGGCCCGCGTGTACGCTTCGCCCGCGCCGTAACTGCCGCGGGGATTGGGGAAGAAGACGAAGTAGCCCTGGCTGGAGAGCGTGGTCATGTCAAACGTCGCCGGCCAGGATGGCTTCTTCGCCGAGGCCGGTCCGCCGTGGATTGAAACCACCATCGGGTACGTCTTCGATGGATCGTAGTGCAGCGGGTACATCAGCCAGCCTTGGACTTCGAAGCCATCGCTCTTCCAGCGGATGCTTTCGGCGCGCCCCCAGAGCGGTTTGAGAGCGCCGTTGGCATGCGTGCGCGCGGTCCACTGGCCGAGCGGTCCGGCCCAGACTTCGGGCGCCATGGTCCACGAGTTGCGGATCGCGGCGAGAGTCCTGCCATCGGCGGATGCGGCGAGGTTGATTGATTCATCACCGGTCCACAGCGTCTCGGCTGCGCGCGAGGGAACGTCAAGACTCGAGATCGCGCTGCTTCCTCCCACCGTTTCGGTGAAGAGGATTTTCCCCGAAGGCAGCCAGCGAATCGAAGAGGGTGAGCTCCTGCGATCGGGCGTCAGGTTGTGCGGCGCGGCGCTACCGGTCGAGGGGACGGCGAAGATGTCGCCGCCGGTCGATCCCTCGTCGCTCATGAGGCCGCTGATGAAGGCGATCTGTTTTCCGTCCGGCGAGAACTTCGGATCCGCAATCTGCAGCTCCGGTTTGTGAATCAGGCGAATCTCGCCCGAGTTCACATCCACCGTGAAGAGCTGCGCGATCCACCAGTTGTTATCGCCGCTGCCTCTGGCCGCGGTGCAGGCGAGACGCGCACTGTCCGGCGCCCAGTCATATTCATAGACGTAGGTGTCTTCCGGGGTGACCGGTTTCACGGCGCCGGTCTTCACGTCCACCAGCAGCAGCCGCTGTTCGTAGATGTGATCTTCCACGGCGCCCGAGGCTTTCGTCGAAGGCTCGAGCGGCCCTGCCGCGCGCGGCGCATTCGGGGTGAAGAGCAGCGCGATCTTCGATCCGTCCGGCGACCAGCGCGGCGCTGCGAGAAAGCCGGTGAGCGACGTCAGCCGGCGCGCGCTCGAAAGCGGCGTCTGGACGTACAACTGGAGCTGGCCCGGCTTTTCCGCATCGGAGAGAAACGCGAACTGCCGGCTGTCGGGCGCCCATGCAACGCTGCTCTCGGCGTGCGGCGTCTTCGCATACGAGATCTTCTCCGCGCCCGCATTCGGTCTCGAGAGATCGAGCAGCCAGACTTCGGAATTGCGCGAGAGCGTGTTGTCGGGATTGCGCAGCGCGACCGTCCAGGAAACGAAATGCCCGTCGGGCGAGACGCTGAGGTCTTTATATTGTGTGGTGCCCGCGATGGTCGAAAGCAGCTCGGGCACGGTCTGCGCCGGAACCGCGGTTGCGAGGAGAGCAGCGAGCAGCAGCTTCATGAAGCGATTTTCGCAAGAATATTCCAGAACTCGGGGAAAGATACGGATGCCGCTTCGGCATTCTCGATGGTCGAAGGGCCATCGGCCGCCAGCGCGGCAATCGCGAAGGCCATGGCGATGCGATGATCGCCGAACGAATCGAACGCGGCCGCGCGGAATTTCTGTTTGCCCGGAATCTTCATCCCGTCGGGCGTGACCTCCACCTGGATTCCCATGCGGCTGAAATTGTCTGCCACGGTCGCGATCCGGTCCGTTTCCTTGATGCGCAGCTCCTGCGCGTCCTTCACGATCAGTCCTTCTTCTGAAGCCGCGCCCAGAACCGCCAGTACCGGAATCTCATCGATGAGCGCCGCCGTCATCTCGCCTTCGATCACGCCGCCTTTCACGGGGGCGTGCCGGACTTCGATGTCGCCGATCGGCTCGCCGTTCACCGCTTCGATGCGGAGCACGCGGATGGGCGCTCCGATCGACATCAGGAAATCGAGCAGGGCCGAGCGGGTGGGATTGAGGCCGACGTCCTGAATCACGAGCCGCGAGCCCGGCACGAGCAGACCGGCCACGAGGAAGAAGGCCGCCGAGGAGAGATCGCTCGGGACCATGAGCTCCCGCGGCCGCAGAGTTGCGCGTCCTTTCAGCGTGATTACGCGCTGGCTGACGCTGATTTCTGCGCCAAACTCACGCAGGGCGATCTCCGTGTGATCGCGCGAGCGCATGGGCTCGCGCACGATGGTCTCGCCTTCGGCGAACATGCCCGCGAAGAGCACGCACGTCTTCACCTGCGCGCTCGCGACCGGCAGCGTGTAATCGATGGGATGCAGCGGACGCCCGTAAATACGCAGCGGCGGATACTGTCCGTCGCGTGCTTCGATGCGCGCGCCCATCTCGGCGAGCGGCTTCATCACGCGTCCCATGGGCCGGCGCGAGAGCGATTCATCGCCGAAGATTTCGCAGTCGAATGGCTGCGCCGCGAGCAGCCCCGACATCATGCGGATTGTGGAACCTGAATTGCCTGCGTCCAGCGCTTGATCCGGTGCCTGCCAGCCATTCATGCCCTTGCCGTGGACGGTAACCGTGGTGTCTTCTTTTTCGACTTTGATACCCAGAGCTTCGATGCATCCCAAAGTGGAATGGCAGTCCGCACCGGTCGAGTAATTACGGATTTCTGATGGTCCTTCGGCGAGCCCCGCAAGCATTGCATAACGGTGAGAAATCGATTTGTCGCCCGGCAGAACAGCCACGCCGGAAAGCGGTCCCGCAGGGTGAACAGTTTGTCGCATGAAGGTCCATTGTAGACTTGTGGATTCGAGTTTCAGCGAGACGAAATACTCAGTGCCGCACTGTGTGAAAAGAATCTGCCGAAGAATCTTCCAAAGAGGCTTGGGAAAACAAGGGGCGATGCGACATAATGTCCTCTTGGCTCTTACACACGCGGCTGTGAATCTCTATCGATAGGTTGCAATGGCAAATATCTTTCCATCCAACGCGAACGCGCGGGCCCGAGCGAGCATCGTGA
>DASPQQ010000163.1:0-9122 GCA_035624885.1 Bryobacteraceae bacterium
TGGAGCGTCGCTTTCCTCCTGTTGGTGGCCGGAGCGACGATTCTCTCCGTTCGTGAGCCAAGTTCGGACAGCGCGTGAATTTTGACGACTTGCATGTGTGCATGGTTCAGAGAATAATTTTGACTGTTCGACCAGGAGAAATGTGTGAATACGCCCATGCGGACCATTTTGTTAGCAGGTTTAGTGCTGGCCACGGCATCGCTCGCGCCGTTGAAATCGCGCGTCACCGCCGATGAAACGCAGCTTTACGGTTACACGGCTGACTCGTCGCGCGCAGAACGGCAGTGGGAAGAAAAGATGCGCGCCATTCCGGACCCGAAGAATCTGCGCGCGTACATGGAAAGGCTTTCAGCGCGGCCGCACAACGTAGGATCGGCTTATGACAAGGACAACGCGGAATGGATCCTTGGGAAGTTCAAGGAATTCGGCCTGGATGCGCATATCGAGACTTTCAGCGTGCTGTTCCCGACGCCGAAAGAGCGGCTGGTCGAACTGGTCGAAGGCGGCCCGCACTTTACCGCGAAGTTGCAGGAGCCGGCCGTGCCCGAGGATCCCACCTCGAATCAAACGGCGGAACAATTGCCGACGTACAACGCCTACTCGATTGACGGCGACGTGACCGGGCCGCTGGTCTATGTGAATTACGGAGTTCCGGAAGATTACGAAGTGCTGGAGCGGCGGGGAATTTCGGTCAAAGGAGCGATTATCATCGCGCGCTACGGGCGTTCGTGGCGCGGCATCAAGCCGTTCGTCGGCTGGGAGCATGGCGCAATCGGTTGCATCATCTACTCCGATCCTCGCGATGACGGGTATTCCGGCGGTGCGGTTTTCCCGAAGGGACCGTGGCGGCCGAAGGAAGGCGTACAGCGCGGCAGCGTGCAGGACAGCGCGGTATTTATGGGCGACCCGCTGACGCCGGGAATCGGCGCCACCGCGGATGCGAAACGCCTGCCGATCAAAGACGCGCAATCCTTAACCAAGATTCCGGTGCTCCCGATTTCCTACGCCGACGCGCAACCCCTGCTCGAAGCGATCAGCGGGCCGGTTGCACCTCGCGACTGGCGCGGCGGGCTGCCGATCACCTATCACATCGGATCGGCAACCACCGGCACCAGAGTTCACCTCAAGGTCGAGATGGACAACTCGACGCATCCGCTCTATGACGTGATCGCGCGCATCCCCGGCCGCGAGTTCCCCGATGAGTGGGTGATGGACGGCAATCATCACGATGCCTGGGTCTACGGCGCCAGCGATCCACTCTCGGGCGCCGCGCCGCTCATGGAAACCGCGCGCACGCTCGCCGAACTGACGAAGAAGGGCTGGAAGCCGAAGCGCACCATCCTGCTCGCCTTCTGGGATGGCGAGGAGTTCGGCCTCATCGGATCCACCGAATGGATGGAGAAGCACGCCGATGAGCTGAACCGGAAGCTGGTCGCCTATCTCAACTCCGATTCCAGCGGCAAAGGCAAACTCAGCGTCGGCGGTTCGCACACGCTCGAAGCCTTCATCCAGGAAGTGGCGCGCGATGTCAACGATCCCGAAAGCGGCCGTCCGCTGCTCCATTCGCTCGAATCGAACGGCGGCGAGTTCCGCATCAATGCGCTTGGTTCCGGCTCCGATTACACGCCGTTCCTCCAGCATCTCGGCGTGGCCACGCTCGATATCCGCTTCACCGGCAATGACGAAGGCGTTTACCACTCGGACTACGACGACTACTACTGGTACACGCACTTCTCCGACACCGGTTTCGTTTACGGCCAGACGCTCTCGAAGGTCCACTCGACCGCGCTGATGCGCCTCGCCGATGCCCCCATCCTGCCCTTCGAGTTCGGGCGCTTCGCTTGGACCGTCAGCCGCTATCTCGACGAACTCGAGCATCTGCCCAACCAGCCGCATCGCAACTACCTGCCCGCGCTGCGCCGCCAGATCTCGCTGATGCATCGCACCTCGGCCGATCTCAATTCCGCCTACCTGCGCGTCATATCGAGCACCGGTGCGATCAACAGGGAAAAGCTCGCGGCGCTCAACGAACTGCTGTTCCACACCGAGCGTTCATTTACGCTCGACCCCGGTCTGCCCGGGCGGCCCTGGTTCCGCCATCGCATCTACGCGCCTGGCCAGTACACCGGCTACGACGCCAAGACCCTGCCCGGAATCCGTGAAGCGCTCGAAGCCGACAAGCCGGACCAGGCGCTCGAACAGGCGGGCGAGGTGACCGAAATTCTGCAGAAACTCAACGACCAGATTGTGCAGGCCAAAAACCTGCTGGAGGGAATGTGATCCTGACGCCATGGGGGCAAATGGAGGTCGCCGATGCGCACCTGCATTTTTTTTCGCCGGCCTTTTTCGAATCGCTGGCGAGCCAGAAGAACGCCACTGCCGCGGATATCGGCACGACGCTCGAATGGAACGTTCCCGAGTCGGTTGAGTATCTGGCCGATCGCTGGGTAGTCGAGATGAACCACCGCGGCGTGGATCGCGCCGTGATCATCGGCAGCGTCCCGGGCGACGTGGACTCGGTGGGCGCCGCCGTGCAACGGCATCCCTCGCGCTTCCGCTCCATCGTGATGGTGAACCCGGTGCACGCGGGCGGCGATACGCGCTCTTCGCAGGCGCTCGACGACGGCCTCATCGACGGCGTGTTCCTGTTTCCGGCCATGCATCGCTACTCGCTGCACGATACGCATGTCCATTCGCTGCTCTCGAGTCTTTCGGGACGTCAGGGCAATGCCGTGGTTTATGTGCACTGCGGCATGCTGAGCGTCGCCTTTCGCCGGAAGCTCGGCCTTCCCTGCCTCTTCGACATGCGCTACGCCAATCCCGTCGATCTGCACGATATCGCGCTCGAATTCCCGCATCTGTCCTTCGTCATCCCGCACTTCGGCGCCGGCTTTTTCCGCGAATCCCTGATGCTGGCCGATCTTTGCCCGAACGTGTATCTCGATACTTCGAGCTCCAACCGCTGGATGGCGACCCAGCCGGGCAACCTGAATCTCACCGATGTATTCCGCAGAGCTCTCGACGTGGCCGGGCCGAAACGGCTGCTCTTCGGCACGGATTCTTCCTGGTTTCCGCGCGGCTGGACTCAGGAAATCTTCGATGCCCAGGTGAAAGCTCTCGAAGCCGCTGGTGCCGATGCGGAATCAGCCAGGGCGGTCTTCGGAGGAAACCTCACGTCGCTGTTCCGATTCAGCACAGAGTAGCTGAGAATTCGGCCGCCTTCCCGCACTAAGGTTGCGGGGAGTCTTTCCGCCTGAACCCCGCAATTGATGCTTCTGCCGACACTTCGGCGAGGGCTGCGCCCGCGTGCCCGCGCCGACGACCGCCTTGGCCGTCTGCGCAAGGTTCTCGACCAGGCCGGGGTGTCGTACGCAGAACGCAATCCCGAACTGGCACTGGAGGGTTTGCCGCTGGCCTCGCCTCCCGACGGAATCGCTCGAACCCGCCTCGAGCCCTTCCGCGCGCCTCTCGCGTTGCCGCCGCGCGTCGCCATGCTCGAAGGCCTTTTCGCCGCGCAACCGCCCCTGCGGGAGTTTTCGGCTGAGGCCATCCGGATGGTGGGGGAGTTCGAACCGGACGCCCTGGTGCTGCCGCTCGCGGTCGCGCGCGCGCTCGCCGGACAGCATCGCCGGCCCGTGGTCTCCTGCTGGATGGCAGTGCTGACGTCCCTCGCCGCGCCGCCCTTCGAGCAGGCCGACCGCGATCTGCTCTGGTGCGCCTTCGGCGTCCCGGTTTTCGAGCAGCTCCGAGGCTGGGACGGAACGGTGATCGCGCGCGAGTGCGAAGTGCATGACGGGCTGCACGTCGATGAGGCCGCCGCCATCTTCGAGACGCGTGAGGGCGAACTGATCGCCACGCAGCTCACAACCCCGGAGCAGCCCATACTGCGCGCCCGGACAGGGCTGTCGGCGGAGCTGGTGAAGGAGCACTGCGAGTGCGGCGCGGAAACGCCGCGCATCCGCAGCCTGGCGAAGATCCGGCCGAAGGTGCGCTACGCGATGGCCTGATCAGTTCGCCTTCGCGCTGCCGTAGCAAATCGCGTTGAAGAGGAATTTGAACGTGCCGTGCGGCTGCGCGCGGAACGCGACTTCCGGCCCGAACAGGACAACCCTCCCTTCCCCCACCGGTGCGTCCACGATCGCCGTCGAGCCGTCGAGGTATTGCTGGCCCCACGCCCATCCGCTGTCGAGCACCTCTTTGCCCTCGAACTTCGCCACCGGCGCCGCGCCGCGCGAGATCCGGAACGCCGGGCTGTTGTCGAAGAAGACATCGAGCTCTTTCGGCATCCCGTAGGCAAGCGGATTGGTGTTATCCACCTCGACCCGCAGCAGCGAGCCCGGGATATAGAACTTCTCCGGCCCGAGACCCGCCAGCGCGTTCTGCGCCGGCACGCCGAGCAGGTCGCCGATCCGCGCCGAACCGCCGATGGCGATGATTTCGCCGCCTGTTTCGACAAACTTCTTCAGTTCCGGCAAGGTGCGATCGCGCGTGATGCGGCCGATGCGGTCGCGGTATTCGGCGGGGATCTCTTCCTCGCGCCGCGGCGTGGAAGCGTTGTTGCCGGGATACGCGCCATCGACGAGAATCAGCACGTCGAAGCGGCTGCGCAGATCGCCGGCGTCGAGCGTTTTCGGATAGACCACCTCGAACGGAAATTCGAATTGTTCGAGCAGCCAGCGCGTCCAGCCGGCGGGCGCGATGCCGCCGTAGGCATCGTAGAGACCCACGCGAACCGCGCTCAGCCTGACCGGCTCTCCCTGCGGCTTCGCCGCCAGGCCGTGCGCGCGGATGCCGAGCTGCCTCGCGCCGCCTTCCAGAATCGTATTCGCGGCGGGAGTGGCAGGCACCCAGATCGCGCCGGTGCCGAGGTCTTCGCCATCGGCTGTAATCTCGTTCCTGAACCAGTCGACTTCGCACTTCGCCTTGAGCAGCCGGTTGATGAGGATGAACGAATCGTTCTCGCGATGGCTGATCAGATAGCCGGCGGACGCGCTGCGGAAAGGCTGGGCAGGCGGTTGCTGCAGCGCCGTCACCTTCGCGAACGGGCCGTCGAAGCCATCCGGAATGCGGTCATACGCGACGCCCATCTGTTTCGCAAGCGTCCAGCCCGTGATGTCGTAAGGCGCGCTCGGCGGCCCGCCGGGAACCTTGAAGTCGTTCGGATGATCCTGCGGCTCGAACATGTCGAGCACGTGCGGCCGGAAGGCCTGCGCGGTCTTCACTATGTACGAATGCGCCGGATAGGTCTTGCCGTTCACGCGGAACGCAGCATTCGCTTCGAGCACCGTGATGCCGTTCTTCAGCAGCGCGTTGATGAACTTGACCGCGGTCGGGAAGTCGGCCTGATCGGCCGGAACGATGTAACCGCGCGGATCGCGGTGCGCGGGATCGTGGAGGATGCGGTTGTAGAGTTCCGGCGGAAACGTCGTCTGCGCGCCGCGGTCGGCCGGATCCGTTGCGGTTGCCTCGAGAGCCGCGATGCGTTTCGGCGTGATGGTCCAGCTGTCGTGGCTGCCCTTCTCGATCGAATTCATCCCCATGCGCCAGCTGTCGAAGAGCAGCTTCTCCCGGAACTTCGAGGCGAAATCGAGCACGGCGTAGTTGTTGGTGAGGTCGTAATCGATCGATTGCCGGTAGTGCCATTTGCCCGGCGGCACCGGCAGCGGCCAGTCGCCGCTCGGCAGCTGTTTGCCGGCTACCAGAGGGATGTCGATCGGCGTGGGATTGCCGATAATTTCCGTCAACAGACCGATCGAGTTGTGAAAGTACGCGATGGTGCGCAGCCCGCCGTTCCACCACGTGGAGTAGTTCGCGCCGCTGCGCATCGCCGACCCGCCCTTCCCTTCCTCGACGAGCCGGCTGTGCATGGCCGAACCTACCATCTCAATGCCGAGCGGGATCAGCGGGTCCAGATTGAAGTTGAACGGATCGCGAAACGGCGGCATGAAAATGACGGCCCCGGCCGGTCCGGTCTGGTGATGGTCGTAGACGATCTGGGGGAACCATTCGATCCACATCTGCCGGTTCATGTTGGCGGTCTCCGGCATGTTCGAGATGTAGAAATCGCGGTTGTCGTCGTGCCCGACGTACCTGTTGTAAAGCTTCGGCAGGCGATCGAGGCTGCGCTTGAGCGGGTCTTTCTCGCGCATGTACCAGTTGGCGATCAGTTCCTGGCCATCCGGATTCGCTTCCACGCACAGCACGATCGTGTCGTTCAGAAGCCGCATGGTTTCGGGATCGGTCCGGTCGAGCAGCTGATAGACGGTTTCGATGAGCTGCTGCGAACCGACGCTTTCGCTCGCATGCAGGCCGCCGTCGATCCACACCACGGCTTTGCCTTCGGCGGCAAGCTGATGCGCCTGCGCTTCGCTCACGCCCTCGGCGTGGGCCAGCTTCTGCGAGATGTCCCGGTACTTCGCGAGGTTTTTGATGTTGGCCGGCGAACTGATGATCGCCATGTACTGCGTCCGGCCCTCGGCGGTCCTGCCGATATCGGCGAGCTGCAGGCGATTCGACTGGGTGGCGAGCTTCTTCCAGTACGCCTCCACCTGGCTGTAGCTTGCGACTTCGTAATCGTCCCCGATGTTGAAGCCCAGAAACTCCTTCGGCGAAGTCACGGCCGCGTGAGCGGCCACGGCGACGAGCGCGAGCATCGGGATGCGGACGTTCACGTCTTGTCGATCGCCTCGGTCAGCAGCGCGTCCAGCCGCGCGTACTGCTTCTCCATCGCCTGCAGGCGCTGCTCGGCGCTTCGCAGCTTGTCCGCCAGATGAAAACAGGCCAGAACCGCGACGCGCGTGGAATCGGCCGAATTGGTGGCGGCCGCGATGGACGCCATCAGCTCATCGACGCGGTGAGCCAGATCCTCGACTTCGCGCGGATCGCCTTCCGCGAGCATGGTGTAGCTCTGATGAAAAATGTGAACGCGGACAGGCTGCTTTGCCATGGCTGCTGCCGCGGCCTTTTACACCGCGCCGAGCTGGTCGATGTGGCTGAGAAGCTTTTCGAGCCGGCTGCGGACTTCCAGCTTCTCCGCGCGCAGCGTGCTCAGCTCCGCCGAAAGCTGCGCGCTGGCCTGCTGCGATTGAGCAAGCTCCAGTCTGGCAGTTCCCAGTTCAGACTGCACGGCGGCCAGTTCCTTCGCAGCCGCTTCCTTCTCGGCACGCAGGCGGGTGACGAGCGCAACCGTTTTCTGGATGCGCTCCTCGAGGTGGGTCAGCGCATCGGCTTCCCGCGATTCCGGTTCGCCGATCGAAGTTTGAGCCGTTGCCATTCTGGATTTACCCCGGTGAAATCGCTGTTACTTTGCGGGAGCGGGCGCGGCGGCCAGCGCGGCCTTCGCCTTCTCGATGATCTGGCTGAACTGGGCGCCGTCGTCAGCCGCGGTCGCGGCCAGCACCTTGCGGTCGAGTTCGAGGCCGGCGAGCTTCAGGCCGTGCATGAACTTGCTGTAAGTGAGACCCGCGTCGCGCACCGCGGCGCTGATGCGCACAATCCACAGCGAGCGGAAATCCCGCTTCTTGCGCTTGCGCCCCGTATAGGCGAACTTGAGCCCGCGTTCCACCGCTTCCTGCGCGGAGCGGTTCAGTTTGCTTTTGGTTAAGAAATAGCCGGAGGCGAGTTCGAGCGTTTTGGCGCGGCTGGCCCGGCGTTTGGGACCACGTTTGACTCTGGGCACGTTTCAATTTCTCCTTTTGCGGCGCATACGGGCACGTGCGGTGGCACCGGGCGCTCGCCGTTCACTTGAAAAACCGCCCGCGGGGATGCGGGCGATCCACTCGATCCCTAGTACGGGATCATGCGCTGCAGCTTGGGCTGATCGGCCTCATCGGCCACCGCGGCCCCGTGCAGTTTGTTCTTCCGCTTGCGCGACTTGGACGTCAGAATGTGCCGGGCGAACGCATGCTGCCGGACAACCTTTCCCGTCCCGGTCTTCTTGAACCGTTTAGCCGCACCTTTGTGTGTCTTCAGTTTGGGCATGACAGAATTTTTCCGGGAAATTCGAGTGTAACACACGCCTGGTACGCCCCGACGTTACTGGTACCGAAGTACTTATCTGATTGAGCCGCAAGCCCCGTACCGATACAATTTAACAGGACATGGGGTTTCTCCTGGCCGAGAACAGAGCAACAAGCGGCGTCGTGGGCTGTCGGGATATTAACGACACTCTCGGACAGTTCGCGCTCGTCAGCTACATCCCCGATCCCCTCGCCTCTTTTCTCGATAACCTCCGCATCGAACTGACCCCTCTCGCCAAACCCCGCGCGCACGTCACCATCCTGCCGCCGCGGCCGCACGAACACGATCTCGTTGAGACCATCGGGCGGCTGCGCGTCGACAGCCGGCCGTTCCGGTCGTTCGCTGTGGAGATCGGCGAGATCGAGATCTTCGAGGCTTCCCATGTGGTCTATCTCGGTTTCGCGCAGGGCGCCGAGGAGCTTTCGAGCCTCTATCGCGCGCTCAATCGCGGCTCGCTCGAATACACCGAGAACTTCCCGTATCACCCGCACGTGACCGTGGCGCAGAACATCGACCCGCAGGATGCGCCGGCTCTCGCGGCCATCGCGGAGGAACGCTGGCGGAACTACCGGGGGCCGCGCGGATTCACCGTCGATCGGCTCTCGTTCGTCCAGCATGTGGCGCCGCACGTCTGGATCGATGTCGCGACGCTCGAACTCAGTCCTGAGCAGGCAGGCTGATTCCTTCCCATCGCGCCACCACCGCGGTGGCGAGACAGTTCCCGAGCAGGTTCACCGAAGTCCGCGCCATATCCATGAGCGTATCGACGCCGAGGATCAGCGCCACGCCCTCAACCGGCAGATGAAAGGTCGCCAGCGTTCCCGCAAGGATGACGAGCGATGCGCGCGGCACGCCCGCCACGCCTTTGCTGGTGAGCATGAGCGTCAGCATCATGACGACCTGGGTGCCAATGGATAAATGCACGCCGGCGGCCTGCGCGACAAACATCGAGGCCAGCGAAAGGTAGAGCGTCGAGCCATCCAGATTGAAACTGTAGCCGGTGGGAAGAACGAACGCGACGATGTGCTTCGGCACGCCGAGCAGTTCCATGTTGCGCAGAGCCGATGGCAGCGCCGATTCGCTCGAAGCCGTCGAAAACGCCA
>DASPQQ010000164.1:0-2497 GCA_035624885.1 Bryobacteraceae bacterium
CTTCACCTCGGTCACCGTGCCCTGCACGTAGCTGCCCGGCGGGATCACGATGTGGCTCTCGATGACGATCGGAAAGACCGTTTCGAGATAGATGCGGTCGCCCGCAACCGAATTCTTCGTGCTGACGCTGTTGATGAGGCCGAGCGGAATGCGCGTTCCGGCCTCCACCGTATAGCTCCGGTGCTCCGGCTCCTGGGCGGATACGAGCGCGGCCGACACCAGCAACAGCGCGCAGGCAAACGGACGTAGTGACATGCTTCCTCTATTGTAGAGCCCGGAAACACTACCGAAAGTTGCACCCATCTCACTGCGCGGGCAACTCGACCCCCTCCGGACTGATCTCGGTACCGATGGCGATCTGAATATCCGGATCGGGCGGCAGCCACGCTGGCAGCACGAGATTGATCTGGTAGAGGCCGGAGAACCCCGGCGCGAGCCCCGCGTAGAGGATGCTGGCCGGCGGCACCGGCGTCCCGTTCAGCAGGATCTGCAACCCGGCGAGCGCGAGAATCGGGGTGGCGCGCGACACGACTTCGCCCGACTGGATATCCGGCTGGGTTCGCCCCAGACCCTCGGCGAAGAGAATGATCACTTCGCCCGGCATGGCGGGCGAAGCGGCCGAGATGAGATTTCCCGAGGCATCGACCGCGAGCGCCAGGTTGCCGTTCCATTCGAAGAAGGCGGGCGCCGTCGCCGCCAGCGGCACCGTTACGGTGGGCCCCGCGGTGCCGTCGCGCACCACCACGATGGCGGCCGTGGCCGCCGTGATCGTGTAGGGGATCAGGAAATTGATCTGGGTGGGCGAAACATAGAAGAGGTTGGCCGGAATGCCGTTGACCGATACGGTGACGCCGCCCACGCTGGTGGGCAGCGTACCGCCTTCGAGATCGGCCGCGGTGACGGCCTGGGTGTTATAGGAGAGATTCGTCCCGTAGAGCGTCGCGATGGCGTTGGGCGCGAGCGTCTGCGCCATCTGCGTCGCGGCGCTCACAACGCCGGCGGCGGTGTAAGAAGGAGCGGTGGAAGTTCCGGTCAGATCCGCGCGGGCGGCGGTTCCGAAGGCGGCGCATGCGACAACGGCACACGCCCGCAGCAGGCGGCAACGTGCGGACACGAACCCGAGACACCCATTCTCACCCGCCGCGCGCGCGCGGCTGTACCACCTCTTTCGCCGCGGTGATACTCGCTACTGAACCGGGATCACCAGATTCGACTGCAGGAGCGCCACCCCGCCCACCGTCATGGTGAGCGGCTGATCGCCGCTTGCGGCGTTGGCCGGGATGGTCACGTTGACCTGGTATTCGCCGGGCAGCACAATCGCGCCGGCCGCCGTGGCGCTGGCGCCGCCGACGGTGGCGGAGATCGTCGATGTGATGGCCGACGCGGTAATCTGCTGCCCGGCCGGCGCCGGCGTCTGGGTGGGTCCGAAGCCGACCCCGAACAACTCGACGGTCTCGCCTTTCTTCGCCGGGCGCGTATTGAATCCGAAGGGACTCGATGACGGACCCAGCAGATCGTAAGCCCCGCCGCCATAGTGTCCGCTGCCATCCGGCGTCGGAATCACACCGGCCACGTGCGTGGCATCGAACAGAACGAGCGAAGGGGCGATGGCGGAAAGAACGGCCGTGACCGAATTGCTGGTGCCGCCTGCCGCCGTGGTCACATTCACGCTCACCTGACCCAGCGTTGCATCGTGGGGCACCTGCACATTGATCTGGCTCGGACTGGCAAACCAGAGAAAGGCCGGCTTGCCGTCGATGTTGACGTTGACCCCGCCGAGGTTCGTCGGGATGGGGAAGGTCCCGTTCCAGAGCGCATAGCCCGGCGATGCCGCCCCGGCGTAGAGATTGCAGCCGAACAGCGAGATCCAGCTTCCGGCCTCGATATTGTTCGATGTGCTGTAGAGCGGCACCACGCCGCTGGTTTTGAGCACCGGCGCCGTGGTTCCCTGGTTGATCGTTTCGGAAAGAACGCTCGATGTGCTGGCGGCATCGTTCGAATCGCCGCCGTAGGCCGCGGTGATCGGGTGGGCGCCCGCGGCGAGGCACTGCGACACCGTCAGGGTCGCGGTTCCGTTGATGAGCGTGGCGCTGCCGAGGCTGAGGCCCGTCGAACCATCGCTGAAAGTCACGCTGCCGGTTGCGGCAGCCGGCGTCACGGTCGCGCTCAGCGAGAAATTCTGTCCGAAGGCGGACGGATTCGCCGACGAGGTCAGAGTTGTTGTGGTTCCGGCGGCGCTCGCTGCCGGTGTCAGCGTCACGTGCGCGGTGAACACGTCGGTCGGCGTCACCGCCGGAGCCCCCGTTCCGCTGTTGGCCGCGATATACATCGTGACGTTGCCGGCGCCCGCGGCGGGAGGCGTCCACGTGAAGGTGTAGGTGAATGAGCCGCCCGTGCCGCCCTTGATCGATGCCGACCAGCCGGCCTCCGTGTGCTCGATATCCTGGACGGGGAAGAGCTGCGGGCAGCTGCTTCCGGGATTGAGCACCGCGCCGCT
>DASPQQ010000165.1:0-10512 GCA_035624885.1 Bryobacteraceae bacterium
TGGTCGACGGTCCAGGGCACAACCTGCATGCCCACGCGGTGCGCTTCGTCCACATGCTCTTTGGTGACCAGGTGAAAATCCGGGCTGAACAAGGTCGCTTCGAACTCCGCCGCGACCTCCTTCCAGTCGCGCTTCGTCTCCCAGAGAGCCGCGCGGCGAATCGACGGATCGAGCCGCTTCATCACGCGCAGCGTGCGCGGATCGAAGCTCTGCAGAATCACGCGCGATTCGAGCCCGTGCTTCTTCACCAGATCGAGAATCATCTTCGTGAAGGTTTCGGGATCGGGCGTCAGTTCGGGCTTGTCGGCGAAGATCTTCGTCTCCACGTTGAACTGAACCGCATTCCCCGCCCCAAGCGAGAACACCTCATCCAGATTCGGAATGGGCGTGCCCGGCACGGGAACCTGATCCGGAAAACCGGGATTCTTCTTCGCCCCGCAGTCCCAAGCATCGAGTTCCTTCCGCGTGAGCGTATGGATCGGTATGCCGAGTTTCGGCCCCGAGCAGATCGTGGGATTGATCAGCGGATCGTGCGAGATCACCGGCACGCCGTCTCTGGTCACCGCGACATCGAGTTCGAGCACGTCCACGCCCTGCTCGATGGCATATCGGAACGCGGGAATCGTATTTTCCGGACGGCGCGCCCGCGCGCCGCGATGGCCATGCACGAGGATGCGGCGCGTGTCAGCCTTCATCAGCAAACCTGCCGAAGCGGCCAGGCAGAAGGCACGGCGGGACAGAGCGTTCATGATCCCTCCATTCTCTAATGAACACGCCGGCTCTTGTTGTTCATGTAGTCCATCAGCAGATACTGGCCCAGCGTGTGCGGCGTGGTGAAGTAGGCTTTGCCGCGGCACAGCTCCGTCACTTTCTGGATGAACTGCACCAGACCGTAATCGCTCGCCAGCATGAAGGTGTTGATCAGAATCCCCTGCTTTTTGCAGCGGTTCACTTCCTCGAGCGTCCGGCTGATCACGAGCGGATCGAGTCCGAAAGCGTTGCGATAGGTTCGCCCGTCTTCGAGGGTGAGCGCCGAAGGTTTGCCGTCCGTGATCATGACGATCTGCTTCATGTCCTTGCGCTCCTGCTGCAGCAGGCGCTGCGCCAGAATCAGACCGTCGCGCGTGTTGGTGTAATACGGCCCCACCTGCACGCGCGCAAGCTGGCTGATATTCAGCTCTTCGGCCGAATCGTGGAACAGGACGCAGCGCAGGCTGTCCCCCGGATACTGCGTGCGGATCAGATGCGCCAGTGCCATGGCAACGCGCTTCGCCGGCGTGAAGCGGTCTTCGCCGTAGAGGATCATGCTGTGGCTGCAATCGAGCATCAGCACGGTGGCGCACGAGCTCTGATACTCGCACTGGTGAACGTGCAGATCCGAATATTCGAGATCGATCGGCACCTTCACGCCTTCGCGCCGCACCGCGGAAAACAGCGTTTCGCTGATATCGAGATTCAGCGTATCGCCGAATTCATACCGCCGCGAAGTGCCGGAGGATTCGATGCCGGTCGCGAGATCGCGCGTATCGTGGCGTCCGAAGCTCGATTTCCCGAGCGATCCCAGCAGATCCTTCAACGTACGGAAGCCGAGAAAATCAATCGACTTGTCCGTCACCTCAAACCGCGCCTGACCCTCGCCGCCCGCCTGGCCTGAACCTTCGCGTTCGACCGTGATGTGGCCTTCGGCCGCCAGCTTCTGGATCAGATTCTCGATGAGCTGCTCCATCTGCTCCGGAGTCATCTGCGCGAGCCGCTCCATCATTTCCTGCATGCGGTCGTCGCGGAACAGCTCGCCGCGCTCGAGAGCTTCCTGGATGGCGCGCTTCAGATCCTCCAGATCGCGCTGGTTCCACTCGCTGAACTGCATCCACGGGCTGTTGAATCCGCTTTCGAGAAAGAAATTCGCGAGCGCGTCCATCAGATCCTGGGCGTCGATCCCGAAATCTTCTCCCGTGTATTTGGAGAATTTGACCCACTTCATAACAGCAACTCAGTTGAACTGGCGCCGGCGCTTGTCTCTGGGATTCTCGTCGCCTGGCCCCTGGGTCTCCTGCACCGGACGCTTGCGTTCCTCGGCGCCGAAGCCCAGCTCTTCGGACCGGCTGATCCGGCGGTTCGCATGGAGCCCTTCGAGAATGAATTCGCCCGCCGAAGCCCGCACCGGATCCGGTTCATTCGCCGTCAGCCCCAGCGCGCGCGTTTTTTCCATCAGGCCCTGGATGGAATTGAGTTGCAGCACCATCTCCGCCGAATCGATATCCTCGCCCAGCTTGAGATTGCCGCCCAGATCGAACCACTGGACGATATTCTGCATGTTTACGCCCTCGAAGTACCGGTTGAACACCTTCGCCACCGCGGTGCGAATCAGCTCGCGGCTCACCGCGTCGCCGCCCTTCAGCTCGCCTTCGTATTCGAGTTCGATCTTCCCGGTAATGGCAGGCATCGCGGCGTAGATATCGAGCACGCGCGGCGTCGCCACATCTTCGCGGTTCTCGAGCGCGCGCCGTTCCGCATTCGAAACGACATTCTCGGTGACCGAGATCGGCAAACGCTGCGAAACACCGGACCGCTTGTCCACGCGCTTGTCCTCGCGCGCCGAAAACGCGAGCTGCTCGATGATTTCCGCGATCCATCCCGGCAGCCGCACTTCGATATCGGCCTCGCGGTCGAGCCACGCTTCGGCGCGCGTGATCGCGATCCCGTGTTCGAGCATCGCCGGATAGTGCGTGCGGATTTCGCTGCCGATCCGGTCCTTGAGCGGCGTGATGATCTTGCCGCGCGCCGTATAGTCTTCGGGATTGGCCGTGAACACCAGCAGCAGATCGAGCGGCAGACGCACCGGATAGCCTTTGATCTGCACATCGCCTTCCTGCATGATGTTGAACAAGCCGACCTGAATCTTCCCGGCCAGATCCGGCAATTCGTTGATGGCGAAAATTCCGCGGTTGGCGCGCGGAATCAGGCCATAATGCACGGTCAGCTCATCTGAAATATCCTGACCGCGCCGCGCCGCCTTGATCGGATCGATATCGCCGATCATGTCCGCGATGGTCACGTCCGGCGTGGCGAGCTTCTCCACATAGCGCTGGTCCGGCGTCAGCCACGCGATGGGCGTCGCGTCGCCCTTTTCCGCAATCAGCAACTGGCAGCGCCGGCAGATGGGCGCATACGGATTGTCATGGATCTCGCAGCCCGCAACAAACGGCAGCTCGGGATCGAGCAGCGTCGTCAGCATGCGGATGAGCCGCGTCTTGGCCTGCCCGCGCAGCCCCAGCAGAATGAAGTTGTGGCGGGAGAGCACGGCGTTCACCACGTGCGGAATCACGGTGTCCTCGTAGCCCACGATGCCCGGAAACAGCGTCTCGCCGCTTCGCAGTTTCGCGATCAGATTGCCGCGCAGTTCATCCTTCACCGTGCGGCCGGCCAGCCGTTTTTCGCACCATGCACTGTTGCGAAGCTCTCCGAGCGTGTGGGGTAATTTTCTCGATGGAATCGGGTCGAGTGGGGAAGACTGCAGCATTCAGGCCCTCCGGCGGAAGCTGTCCTGATGGTAGCAGGTGGCGTTCTCAGTCCAGGTTGAATTCGAACGTTTCGCCCTCGGCGACGACCGTCAATTTGCCGCCCGAAAGCGCTTTCATGTCTTTGGCCAGCGGGAAGAAAATGGCGCCGTCCGTCGATTGGCCGGGTGGAATCCGTGTTTTGGCAAACGCGATCGCGGACGCCATCGCCGCCGCTTCGAGCTTCGCCGAGACGCCGATCGTCATCGAATTCTGCCGCCGCTGCTCGTAGCCGTTGGTCGAGCGCATGTGCGGAATCCCGTACAAGGTGGCTTCGTAGGAAGTGACCAGTTTCACCACGTCCGAATGCGAAGCGTGCTGCAGCAGCATATCCACCACCTGATCGGCCGAGATCGCCGTAAGCGGAGGAGATCCCGTCTTCGTGTATGAGAAACTCTCCGGCTGCAGCGTCCAGTAAATGCCGCTGCCATTCGCCACGGAAACCTGGATCAGCCCGAATCCAGCCACCTGGTTCGGCATGTGAGTCACTATAATGGTCAGGCCTTTGCGGGAGAGCGTCTGGTACTTCTGCCCGTTGGCTTCGTACTCGATCACCTGGGCGAATGCCGCTGTCGCAGCCATGGCAATCACCCCTGCGAGAACGGTTCGGCGCGGCAGTTTCATCTGAATTTCAAGAGTCTAGAGCGCTTCGGCCGCCGAACCGAGCGTCACTTTGACTTTCATGGTCCGGTTGCCGCGGAAGATGGTGAACTCGATCGTTTCGCCGGCCTTCTTCTGATTCATGGCTCGGCGCAGTGAATCCTGGTTCTCCACCGGCGCCCCGTCAATCGCGATGATCAGATCGCCGCCGATCCCCAGCCGGTACATTCCGCCGACAATCGCGACACGCGTCGGCCCGCGCAGACCGGCCTGCGCCGCAGGCGAACCTTCGTCGATCCCCTCGATCAGCAACCCGCCGGAAGAAGGCAGATTCAGCTCTTCGGCGAGATCCCCCTGAACCGGGAACACCTGCGTGATGCCGAGAACCGGATGCGAAATGTGCCCGGTGGTACGGTATTCTTCCAGCTTTTCCTTGGCGCGATTGATGGGAATCGCAAAACCGATCCCGATATTGCCCGCTTCGCCCTGCCGGGTGCCCGGGCTGTAGATGGCGGTGTTGATCCCGATCACGTTGCCCTGCGAGTCGAACATGGGGCCGCCGCTGTTGCCGGGGTTGATGGCGGCGTCGGTCTGAATCAGACCCTCCATCTCATTGCCGTCTTCATTCTCGAGGCTTCTGTTGAGCGAGCTGATAATCCCGGTCGTCAGCGTGCCTTCGAGGCCGAACGGATTGCCGATGGCCAGCACCTTCTGTCCGACAACCACCTGGTCGGAATTTCCCAGATGTACAAAGGGCAGTTTCCGGTCGGCGCTGATGTGGAGAATCGCCAGATCGTTGCGCCGGTCCACGCCCACCACGGTCGCCTTGTACTGCTTCTTGTCCGAAAGCGTCACCGTGATGTTGCGCGATCCCGCAATCACGTGATTATTCGTCACGATATCGCCCTCGGCGTTGATCAGAAACCCCGAGCCAATGCCCTTGGCCGGGAAGACCTGAAAGAAAAAGTCGCGCTGATAAACGATCGTCGTGATGTTGACGGTCGCGACGTGGTTGGTCTTGTAGATATCGATGTTGTTCTGTTCGTCCGCTCCGAAGGTCGCGCCGTGCGCCACGACGGGTTCCGACCAGAGCTTGCCGCTCGTCGAAATGGGCCGCAAGACCTGCTGGATGTTCCAGTTCCCGTGCTCGACGATGTACCAGAATCCGATGGCCAGGAGCAGGGAAAGAATGAGAGCTCTGGGTCTCATAAGGTAAGCCTCATGCGCTTATGCCTGTCTTTTCAGATCTTCCCATACCAGTCTGGTCTGACGCAGAGTGTCTTCCTTTGTCCCGCTGGTGTCAATGAGATAGTCGGCGCGCTTCTTTTTCTCTTCGAGCGGCATCTGGCGTTCGAGGCGCGCGAGCACATCGGCTTCCGTCGCCCCTGGGCGTTCCATGGATCTCGCGATCTGCTGCTCCCGCGTGCAGCTCACCACGATGACCTTGCCGACGTCCCGGTACGCGCCCGATTCGAACAGAATGGCGGCCACGTAAACGATCACAGCATGCGGATCGCGCGCCCCGATCTCCCGCATCCGCCGCATCGCCAGACCACGCACCGCGGGATGCACAATCGCGTTCAGCTTCGCCAGTTCCCCGGGATGCCCGAAGACGCGCGCCGCGAGCGCAGCCCGGCCGATCCGGCCCTCCGCGTCCAGAATGCCGGGTCCGAATGCGGCCACAACGGGCGCGAACGCATCGCCGCCCGGAAGCAGAACCTCATGCCCCAGTTCATCCGCCTCGATGACGTGGCAGCCGAGGTCCGCCAGCGCGCGGGCGACGAAACTTTTCCCGCACCCCATCCCGCCGGTGAGCCCGGCAATCAGCATAGACCGGTGCGGCGTTCGGCGGATTCGATGGTATTGCGCATCAGCATCGCGATGGTCAGCGGACCCACGCCTCCCGGCACGGGCGTGTACGCCGAGGAGACGCGCGCCATGTCGCCCGGATGCACGTCGCCCACCAGCAGGCTGCCGCGGCGGTCGAAGTCGGCCATGCGCTCGGGAGCGAAAATCTTCTCCGCCTGTTCGCGCGACACGATGCGGCTCTGGCCCACGTCGATCACCACCGCGCCGGGCTTGATGTAATCCGCCGTGATCATCGCGGGCCGGCCGATGGCGGCCACCAGAATATCGGCGCGGCGGCAGACGCCGGGCAGGTCCACGGTCTTCGAATGGCAGATCGTGACCGTCGCGTTCTCCTGCAGCAGCAGAATCGCCATCGGTTTGCCCACGATGTCGCTGCGCCCCACCACCACAGCATTCTTCCCTTCCATCGGAATCTGATAGCGCCTGAGCAGCTGGATCACGCCATTCGGCGTGCAGGGCCGCGGACCCGGCCGGCCGGTCGAAAGCAGCCCGACGTTGCAGGGATGGAAACCATCCACATCCTTCTCCGGCGCGACCGCCAGCAGAACGCGCTGCGCATCCACCTGCTTCGGCAGGGGAAGCTGCACCAGAATCCCGTCGATCTCCGGCCGCGCGTTCAGATCGCGAACCATTTCGAGCAGTTCTTCCGTCGTCACGGAAGCGGGCGGCGTGATGGTCTCGTTGTAGATTCCCAGGTCGCCCGCCGTCTTCGTCTTGCCGCGAACGTAGATTTCAGAAGCGGGATCGTTGCCCGCAAGGATGACCGCGAGACCCGGCGGACGGCCCGCATGCTGGCGAACGCGTTCAATCAAAGGCCGGCATTCCGCCTTGATCTGGTCCCGTACAAAGTTCCCGTCGAGAATGAGTGGCACCAGACCAATTTAGCCTGCCTACTGTCCTGCCAGACGCTTTTCGATGGGATAACCCTTGTCTATCCAGTCGGTCTTGAGATTCTGCGGCAGTTCGAGCGCCTTCACATTGCGGAAACCCAGTTCCCGCAGGGCCGCAAACGCCGGCCGGATATTCGGGCACTTGTCCCACGGGCAGCAGCCGCAGTAAAGAACGATCTGCCGGTCCCTGGGCTGTCCCGCCACAGCTTTCTTCAGTGCCTCGATCCCTTCCGGCGCGGACGCCGGCCCCGCATACAACGCGCCCGGAATATGCGTGGCGCGATAAAGCACATTGAAACCCACGTGTATGATCAGCGGCGCGTTCACATCCTTCGCCAGATCGGCCGGCTGGATCGTGTTCAGGCTCTCGGCCGCAAGCAAAGTCAGGGCGGAAACCGCGGCTATCATGACGAGGGTACGCATGGCATTCATTGTAGAGCTATTGTTAAGTCATGAATGACAACGGAATGAGCAACAACGAACCAACGGCGGTCGTTTTCAGCTCCCCGAATTTCGACGGGGAACTCGAGGCCATGGCCATCAAGAGCCTGCTGGATGCCAACAACATCCCGGCCATCCTCTCCGGGCCGCACATCATGCCCAATCTGCCCTTCCAGGTCGAAGTGCCGGCTCATCTCCTCGAGAAAGCCGAGCAGCTCATCCGCGATTCCCGGCAGAACGGGCGCCGCGCCGCCGATGAAGCCGAGGCGCAGACCGAATAGCCCGTTAAAATAGGGTTTCATGCGCATCGCTCTCGGACAGATCAACCCCACGGTCGGGGATTTCGAGGGCAACCTGGCGCTGATGCTCTGGGCGGCCGAAGACGCAGCCGCGCGTGGCGCTCAGCTTCTCGTCCTTCCGGAACTTTCCATCACCGGCTATCCACCGCGGGATCTGGTCGAGAAACCCAGTTTCGTGGCCCGGTCGGAAGAGGCCGTCGGACTACTCGCCGAACGGACCGCCCATCTTCCCATGACCGTGATCTGCGGCTACGTAGGGCAATCGCACGAAGCGGTCGGCAAGCGCGCGACCAACTCCGCGGCTGTCCTCCGCGGCGGGCGCGTTCTCATGCGGCAGACCAAAGTCCTGCTGCCGACCTATGACGTGTTCGACGAAGCGCGCAACTTCGTGGCAGGCGAGGAGCAGACCATCCTCGAATTGCCCGAAGGCCGCATCGCCATCTCCATCTGCGAGGACGCCTGGAACGACCGCCTCTTCTGGCCGCGCCAGCTTTATCGCCGCGACCCGGTCGATGAGCTGATGCGGGAGGGCGCCGATGTCCTCGTCAGCATCAACGGCTCGCCTTTTTCGCTCGGCAAACAGAAACTGCGCGAGGATATGTTCCGCGCCATCGTGAAGCGGCACAATGTGCCGGCCGTTGTAGTCAATCAGGTGGGCGGCAACGACCAGCTGGTCTTCGACGGCGCCAGCTTCGCCATGGACGCAAACGGCAACGTCATCGCTTCGGCCGCTTCCTTCCGCGAAGATCTGATCCTCGTGGATCTCGCGACCGGCAAGGGCGATCAACGCCCGGCGCCGGCGAGCGAATGCGACGCCGTCTATGATGCCCTGGTTCTCGGCACCCGCGATTACGTCCGCAAATGCGGCTTCAAACAGGTGCTGATCGGCCTCAGCGGCGGCATCGATTCGTCGCTGACCGCGCTCCTCGCGGTGGATGCGCTCGGTCGCGAGAACGTGCGCGGCGTCGGCATGCCGGGTCCGTTTTCCTCCGAGCACAGCGTGACCGACGCGCGCGCCATGGCCCGGAATCTGGGCATTCCGTTCGACGTGATCCCCATCACTCCGGCCTACGACGAGATGATCAAAACGCTGAGCCCCGTATTCGCAGGCCGCCCCGCCGATGTGACGGAAGAAAACATCCAGTCGCGCCTGCGCGGCCTCACCCTGATGGCCCTCTCGAACAAGTTCGGCGCGCTCGTGCTTACCACCGGAAACAAGAGCGAGATCGCCGTCGGCTACTGCACGCTATATGGCGATATGTGCGGCGGCCTTGCCGTGATCAGCGACGTGCCGAAGACCATGGTTTATGCGCTGGCGCGCACCGGCAACGCGCGCCATCGCGCCGTCCCCGAATCGGTCTTCACCAAACCGCCTTCCGCCGAACTGCGGCCCAACCAGAAGGACACCGATTCGCTGCCGCCTTACGACATCCTCGACGGCATTCTTCGCCTCTACGTGGAGGAACTCCACAGCGTCCCGGAAATCGCCGCCGAGCTCTCGCTGCCCGTCGAACTGGTGCGTGGCATCGCCCGCAAAATCGATCTCAGCGAATACAAGCGCCAGCAGGCCGCGCCCGGCCTGAAAGTCACCACCAAAGCTTTCGGCATTGGCCGGCGCTTCCCCATCGCCCAGAAATTTCAAGAGAACAGATTGCAGGAGAAGGCGTAAATGACCGCGCTCCGTCAGCTCCTGCTCCTTTCTGCGTCCGCGGCTCTCCTCCTCGCGCAGGAAACGGAATGGAAGGTCACGCCCGCCGGCACGCAGGTGCCCGTCGACACGTTCCCCATGTCGCAGGCGATCACGCCCGACGGCAAACTGCTTCTCGTCCTCAACGCGGGCTTCAATCCGCCGAGCGTCAGCGTGATCGATCTCGCCAGCGGCAAGGAGATCGACCGCGGAAACGTGCCCGATGGCTGGCTCGGCCTCACGCTGAACAAAGCCGGCGATCGCGTTTACGTCGGCGGCGGCTCGAAAGCCGCCGTCTACGAATTCACCTTCGCGGCCGGCAAACTGACGCCGTCGCGCATGTTTCCGGTGGTCGCGGACAAGGACCGCACAAAAGACGATTTCGTCGGCGACGTCCAGTTTTCGCCCGATGGACATCTCCTCTACGCCACCAACCTCTTCCGCGATTCGGTCGTGGTCATCAATCCGCAGTCCGGCCTCGTGATCTCGCGCATCAAAACCGGCCGCCGCCCTTATCGCATCCTGTTTCACAAATCCGGCCGGAGCCTGTATGTCTCAAGCTGGGCCGATGGCTCCATCGGCCAGTACGATGCCAACAGCGGCGCTCCGCTCGGCACCACCCGCGTCGGGCCACACGCAACCGACATGCTCTGGGCCGATGGTCTGGTGGATGGTCAGCCCTCCCTCAAAGCCCGGCTCTTCGTCTCGGCCAGCAACACCAACAGCCTCTTCGTGCTCGGCGCAAGCGAAACGGGCGAACTCTCGCGCCTTGAAACCATTAACCTCGCCCTCACGCCGCGGCAACCGGCGGGCACCACGCCCGAAGGCATGGGAATCAGCGCGGACCGCAAGCAGCTCTACGTCGCCTGCGCCGGCGTCAATGCCGTCGCAGTCATCGATCTCGCGGGTGAACGCGTGCGCACTCTCGGCTTCATCCCCGCTGGCCACTATCCGGTCTCCGCGCTGGGCTTGCCCGGTGGCCGCGTCAGTATTCTGAACAGCCACGACAAGACGGTCCAGATTGTGGAAGCGGCCGACGAATCCAAACTCCCGCCGCTCACCGATCAGGTGATGGCCAACCTGCCCTACCGCGACATCCTCCTCACCGACCCCGGCATTCCCGCGGGCAGCCCGGTGCGGCCGAACGGACCAGTCAAACATGTGGTCTA
>DASPQQ010000166.1:0-3014 GCA_035624885.1 Bryobacteraceae bacterium
TCAGAAGTTTCAGGTGCAGGAGAAATCGGATCTCGGCAACGTTCAGAACGCCGACCTGCCCACCGTCGCGCTCCAGCTCAGCCAGACGCAGACCGAGGAACAGGCCTCTCTCTCGGTTGCGGCCAAGATCGAGCAGATGCAAACTGTCTTTAGCTACCTGGGTTGAGTTGCCTGCGATGAACCTCGCCCTCTGCATGATCGTCAGGAACGAGGAAGCTGTTCTTGCACGATGTCTGCGCTCCGTCCGCGAGCTGGCGCCCGAAATCGTAATCGTCGATACGGGCTCAACCGATGGAACGCCGCGTATCGCTGCCGAACACGGCGCAAAGTTCGCATCCTTCAGCTTTGAGCGTGTGGATTTCGCCGCCGCGCGCAATCGCAGCCTGGAACTCGCCGCCAGCCCCTGGATTCTCGTCCTCGACGCCGATGAACTCCTCTACCCCGGCAGCGCTCCGCTCATTCAGGAACTCATCTCGCGCAACGACAACGCCGGCTATTATTTCGAACGGCTCAACTTCCGGCCCGAGGGCCAGCCGCCGGCCACCGATCACGCCATTCGTCTGTTTCCGAACAATCCCGCCTACCGCTACCGCGGCCGCGTTCACGAAACCGTCGACGATTCCATCCTCGCCGCCGGAGGCCGTCTTTTGCGGACGCCGATCCGCGTGGCGCACGAGTTTGCCGCCGATCCGGAAGCGCGCCGCCGCCGCAATCTCCTCTACATCGGCATCCTGCAGGAGGAACTGGCGGAAGACCCCGAGAACCACTCGCGCCTCATCTTCCTCGCCGCCGAATACCACCAGCTCGGCATGTTCCATGAAGCCGCCGGGATCGCCGAACGCATCGCCCGGCTCAGGCCGGACGACCCTGAAGCCCAGCTCCACTCCGGCATCTACCAGTTGCTGTACAGGGTTGATCGGGAACGCGCCCGGGCTGCTTTTGAACTGGCGCTGAAGCTCCGCCCCGGCTACCCCGAAGCGGTTTCCTTCCTGGATCTGCTCGAAAAGACGCCGGGCTAGTCGAGCACAGCCGCGGGCTCGGCGAGCTCCGGATGTGCCAGATGCAGCAGCAGATCCACCCACACGCCGAGATGCATTTTCTCGCTGCGCGGCGCAAACAGATCCGGTTCTTCCATCATCTGCTCCACGAGGCAGCGCAGAAGTTCTTCGCGGCCTTCGTCTTCCGGGTCTTTTTCCGTGAGCTTGCCATCGCGCCACTGCTGCAGCTCGTCGTCGAGCCGGCGCCGGTCCCCGGCGATCCAGGAATCGAGCAGACGCCCCGCTTTCCGCTGTGTGGACGTCCGTCTGAGGGACAAATCAATCATTCCGGCACCGGTCACCATATCCCTCATTTCGGCTCCGGGAGTCCCGATTCTAGTCGAATCTTTACGCGCCTCCGCCATCAGTTTTTCTCCCTGTCCAACCTGTGGCCCGAATCACTATAATTCTCAACAAATTTTCCGATGTGTTGGGTGAGGACAGGAGCGAACCAGCCAGCCCATGATCTGCGTCACGCGGCTCAACCACACCTCGGTCGTCCTGAATTGCGACCTGATCGAGCACATCGAAACCACCCCGGATACGGTCATCACCATGACGACCGGCCAGCGCATCACCGTGCTCGAGAGCGCCGCCCAGGTGGTTGACGAAATCCGCCAATGGCGCCGCTCCACCCTGATACCGGATCATCTTACGGACCCCACGCCCGAGGAACTCCACCCAGAAGCCATGACCCCACGCACCAACGGTTTAACAGTCGCTCCTCACCACCGCCACGAGGGTCCGCGCCATGGCTGAGAACAAGCCCGAAACCAAAGAGGAACCCGGTAAAAAGGACGCCAAGCCCAAAAAAGCAAAAAAACAGTCCTCCTCCGGGCCCGATCTCGCCACCATTCTCGGCTTCATCGTGGCCTTCGGCGGCATCGGCGCCGGCTTCATGATGGAGCACGGCAACCCGAAAGACATCGCCCAGATTACCGCCGCCCTGATTGTGCTCGGCGGTACACTCGGCGCCGTCATGATCACCACGCCGCTCAATGTCGTGATGCGCGCCGCCGCCCGCCTGCCTTCGCTCTTCTTCCCCTCCGTCCCGGTAATGGATGCAATCATCGACGAGATCATCGGGTACGCCGGCGTGGCACGCAAAAGCGGCATTGTGTCGCTTGAAGCCCAGGCCTCCAACATCAAAGATCCTTTCCTCAAAAAAGCCCTCGGCCTCGCCGTCGACGGCATCGAAACCAGCAACATCCGCGACATCATGGAGCTCGAAATGTCCATCGGCGAGCACCGCGACGAAGCCGAGGCCAAAGTCTTCGAGGCGGCCGGAGGCTACGCTCCCACCATCGGCATCATAGGGGCCGTCCTCGGGCTGATCCAGGTAATGAAAAACCTCGCCAATATTGAAGAGGTCGGCCGTGGTATCGCGGTCGCCTTCGTCGCCACCATCTATGGAGTCGCAACCGCCAACATCGTCTTCCTGCCGGCGGCCAACAAACTCAAGGCCCGCGCCGCCGAGCGCATGCGCGCCCGCGAACTCATGCTCGAAGGCGTCCTTTCCATAGCCGAAGGACTGAACCAGAACCTCATCCGCATGAAGCTCAGCGCCTACTCGGAGAAGCACGAGAAGCCGGCCAGGGAGAAAGCGAAGAAGAAGGCGGACGCCAAGGCCGGCGCGAAGGCCGACGCCCCGCCGAACGCGGCCCCCGCCGAAGGATGACCGGATGGCCCGCAGGAAGAAGCATCCGGAGCATGAGAATCATGAACGCTGGCTGATCTCCTACGCCGACTTCATTACCCTGCTCTTCGCCTTTTTCGTCGTCATGTTCGCCTCCTCGCAGGCGGACAAGAAGAAAGTGCAGCAGATCTCCGAGTCAGTGAAAACCGCGCTCGAAAAGGGCGCCCAGGCCTCCTCCCAGCAGTTCGTCCCGCGCGGCCGCGAGGAGAATAAGGGTAAAGGCGGATCGCAGCCTGCCGACACCAAAGATAAGGAAGGAGGCGCGGACGCGGGCGAAAAAG
>DASPQQ010000167.1:0-29158 GCA_035624885.1 Bryobacteraceae bacterium
GCTGCTTGCGGCGCACGCGGCGTGGCACTGGATGACGGAACGCTGGGAGCGGGCGAGCAGGTTCGGTTTCCACTGGCCGGTGATGGATACGGCATTCTTCGCACTGGCGATGCGCTGGGTGATGATCCTCGTGATCTTCGGCGGCCTGGTCTGGTTTGTCGCGGGGCTGTTTCCGAAAGAGGATGCGGCCTGAACATGATGAAGACGCTGCGCGCCGCGGCTTTGCTGCTCTTCGCGCCGCTCCTCGCCGCGGCACATGAGGTTCCCGACCATGTCATCATGCGGGTCTTCCTGAAGCCGCAGCATGACAGGCTGCAGATTCTGGTTCGCATTCCGACGGTAGCGCTCATTGACACGCTGTTTCCGATGCTGCCGGATTCGCTGTTCCTCGATCTGAAGCAGACGAACGAGGCGGCATCAATGCCGGCGCGCGTGTGGGTGGCGGATCTGCTGTCAATCCACGAAGGCGACACACTGCTCCCGCGGCCGCGGGTCGTCAAAACGATGATCTCGCGCGATTCGGATATTTCCTTCAACACGTACGCCGACGCTCTCGCGCACATCAACGGACCACCGCTTCCCGACAACGCGCTGGTGATGTGGGACCGGTCGATGCTCGACGTGCTGCTCGAAGCGCCGATCCGTTCGGACCAGTCTGACTTTTCTCTCGTGCCCAGGTTCGGGCGGCTGGGCGTGCTGGTGACGAACTACATCGAGTTCCTGCCGGCGCGCGGCGGCAGGCGCGATTTCGTATATGAGGGCGATCCGGAGAAGTACCGGCTCGATCCGACGCTGCCCCAGACGATCGGACACTTTATTGCCGTCGGGTTCCGGCACATCTTCGATGAGACGGATCATGTTCTTCTGCTCCTGTGCATGGCGCTGATGCTGCGGCGCCCGCGGGAACTGCTCGGCTTCGCCATCGCGTTCACCATCGCGCATTCGATCACGCTGCTCGCCTCGGCGCTGCTGCCGGGACCGGGGCCGGTGTGGCTGCCGCGCGTTTCCGGAACGCTGATGGCGCTGTTCATCATCTACCTGGGGCTCGAAAGTGTTTTTCCCGCGACTCCCGCCCGCTTCCGCCCGCTGGTGGCGATCGCAAGCGGCATGGTGTTCGGTTCGGGTTTCTGGTTCTTCTTCGAACCGCTGGTGCAGTATGGCGGCGAGCATCCTGTCGCGGCGGCCCTTTCCTTCAATCTCGGCATCGAGGCGGGCCAGTATGGGGCGCTGGCTCTGCTGGTTCCGGCGCTGGCTCTGTTCTTCCGTTTCACGCCGCTCAACCGGGCCTGGACGATGGTTTTCGCCGGATTCGCGGCCCATGTGGCGTGGCACAGAATGACGGAGCGTGCCTTCACGCTCAGCCAGGTGCCGTTCGAATGGCCGACCGGTGAAGTCTGGGCGGCGCTCGTCGCGGCGGCCGCCATCGGCGTGATGGTTACACTGCGAGGGAGAAAGGAAGCACCGGGACAATGAGCATTCGAACGGAATGGGTGAAACTGGCGGTCGCCGACGGCACCTCGATGCGGGCTTACGTGGCGCGGCCGGAGGGAAAAGCGAGCGCGGCGCTCGTCGTCATGCAGGAGGCGTTCGGCGTGAATCCGCATATTCGCGACGTGACGGAGCGCTTCGCGCGGGAAGGCTATCTCGCGATCGCGCCCGAGCTTTTCCATCGCACCGGTGAGGGCGTCGAATGCGGGTACACGGACTTCGGCTCGGTGATGCCGCATTTTCAGGCACTGACCAATGAGGGCCAGGAAGCGGACATTCGCGCCGCTTACGACTGGGTCGTGAACGGCAGCGGCGAGACAGGACTCGCCGTTGCTGCAATCGGCTATTGCATGGGCGGCCGCGCCGCGTTTCTCGCCAACCTCGCTCTTCCGCTCGCCTGCGCGGTTTCCTACTACGGAGGCGGCATTGCGCCCAGCCCGTACTTCCCCGCTCTGCTCGGCCGCGAAGCGGAACTGCACGGGCCGATGATGCTGGTGTGGGGCGGACTCGATCAGGGCATCGCGCTCGACAAGACGCGCGCCATCGAGGACGCGCTGGTGGCGGCGAAGAAGCCGTATGTGAACATCACGTTCTCATACGCCGATCACGGGTTCTTCTGCGATGCGCGGGCGCAATACAATGCGACCGCTGCAGCGGAAGCGTGGCCTCTCACGCTGGCGTTTCTCAAGACCCACACCGCCTGACCTTATTGCGGATGTTCGGAGCCCCTGAGCCGGAACATCACGCGCAGGCCTTTGCGCCAGTCTCCCGCAAGACCAATGCGCGTGATGTCGATGGATGGGCTCAGGGCGCGGAGCTGCGTCTCCATCGTCGAGTGGAATTCGAGCGCGGGTGCGACCAGAAGGATTCGGGGAGACTCGCGCTGCATCGTGCGACCGGGGAAATAGCCCTGGCGCTCGAAATCTCCCGCAAGCAGGTGCTTGCGCACGCGCATCCAGTAATCGAGCGCCTGGAAGGGAAGGTGAAGGTCTTCCGTGGCCTTGAGTTCGATCACGGCGAGACGGCCGGTGTGGTCGATGCCGGCCAGATCGATGGCGCCGCGGTCGCGTCCGGCGAAAACCGGCACCTGACCGTAGATGGGCGCCGGCAGTAACGAGGCATCGATGGCGGCCGGATCGGATCTCACTTCCGACTCGAGCCAGCCCTCCGGGTTGGCGGAATAAAGCGGGTGCTGGCGATCAACATTCGCGGGATCGCGCACGCGCAGAATTTCGCGCGCCATGGCGACGACCGTTTCCGCGCGGCAGCGGCTGCGGCGCCCGATACCGCAGGAGAGTTTGCCGTTCGTCCAGCGGGCAAATTCGAGACCGCGCACGCGCAGGCTCAGCGATCCGTCGCTCTGCTCGACGCGCGCCACCTCGCGGGGGAGACCGTCGAGAACTGCGGCCGCGGCGTTGGGCGCCGCGGGATGGCGGCAGGGCGGCAGCGTCGAGTCAATGTTGCCGGCGTCGGAGAGATCGATCGGTGCGATGCGATCGCGATCGTCGTAGCGGAAAAGCTGGCAGCCGAGATGAGCTGGGTTCAGCCACGCCGCTCTGGCTGCGACGGCGGCTTCCCGGCGCAGGGGAACGTAAAGACAGAGATTGCGGATCGTGAAAGACGTTTCGCGCTGCCGCAGATATTCGAGCCAGATCAGCCCGACCGGAAGAACGCCGGAGGGATCGAGGCTGTCCGGAGGAGCGGCCATGGCCGCCATTCCGTTCGAGCCCTTGCGCAGGAAAGCACGGGCGTAGACCGGAGAGAGGCTCTCTTCGAGGTTGGTCTCCACGCTGACTTCCTGGAGGCGCCAATCCGGGAACTCGCGGGCGAGAATGAGCTGAAACCGTTCGCGGAAGGCCTCGCGTGAAGTCCGGCGTTCCATGTCGCGGCCGGCGGGGGCGTCGAGGTCGGCGATCTGCAGTTCGGCTTCGAGTTTCGGGAAGCGCTCGGCGATCAGTACCAGCCGATCCCGCCGGTGCTGCCCGAGCCGCGCGATCTTCCGCACCAGATTTCGTTCCACGTTCCAGGCCTGCAGGACGAGCCGGCCGCCCCATTCGGAAATGGACCACTGTCCGGGAGTCAGCGGGAGTGGTTCTTCGCCGGGGTCGAGAATGGCTGGACGCGCCGCGCCTGCCACAAAGCGTTCGACGACGCTCCGCAGGTCCGCAAGATCGGACACGAGCCTTGAGCGTAGCAGCCGGAGACAGCAGAGGAGATATCACTGCAAGAAGGCGGGGGATATAAAGGAAAGGTGAACCACTCCGGAACCGCGCGGCGCCTGGTGATGACTCACGGCTGGAACTCCACGGCTTACCAGATTCTGAATCCGGGCATGCGGCACTGGTTCAACGGCGAGGAATCGGCCGTCGTCGGCTACCAGCGGCGCGGCGGCTATTTGCTGGCAGCGGGCGCGCCGGTTTGTCCACCCGAGAGGATGGCGGAAGTGACCGCGCAATTCGAAGCCTTCGCGGCAAGCCAGAAATGCCGGGTCTGCTATGTCTGCGCGGGAGACCGGCTGCGGGATTCGTTTGCCAGTTCGCCGGAGCATTCCGTGGTTGCGCTCGGGGCGCAGCCGGTGTGGAATCCGCGCGACTGGGCGCCGATGGTTCGCGATCACGCCTCGCTGCGGGCGCAACTGCTGCGCGCACGGAACAAAGGCGTCTGGGTCGAGGAAGCGGACGCCCGCATCGCGGCGCGCGATCCCGAACTGGTGGGCATCCTCGAAGACTGGCTGGCGCACCGCCGCCTTCCGCCCATGCACTTTCTGGTGGAGCCGGAGGTCTTGCGTGGCGAGGTGGAAGACCGGGTGGTGCTCGTGGCCAGCCGGAACGGCCGGCAGATCGCCTACCTGATGGCGTCGCCGATTGCCGCCCGGAAAGGCTACCTGATTGAGGAGATTGCCCGGCGGCACGATGCCCCGAATGGAACCAGCGAACTGCTGATCGATGCTGCCATGCGCCGCTTCGCCGCGGACGAGCGGGAGTACGTCACGCTGGGCCTTGTGGCGCTGGGGCGGAACGTCTTCCGGGAAAGCCCGCTCTGGCTGCGCGGCCTGATGTATTTCGCACGGGCTCACGCCAACCGTTTCTATAACTTCCGGGGACTCGAATACTTCCGGACCAAGATGCACCCGGCCGGCTGGGAAACCATCTACCTGATTTCCCGCGAGCCGCGCTTTTCCTTCCGCACGCTCTATGCCGTGGGCGGAGCGTTTTCCGGCATTTCGCCCATCCGCGCCGTCGGGCTGGGAATTGCGAAGGCGGCGCGGGAGGAAATCCTGGGCCTGGCCTCCTGATACTCTATTCAGTTGCATGACAATTGAAGAAATCCGCGAGCTGATCCAGCTCGTGAAGGAGACGGCAGTAGCCGAACTCGAAGTGCAGCGCGGTGAGAACCGGGTCCGGATCCGGCAATCGTCCGGGACAGAGCAGTCGGTGGTTCTGCCCGCGGCCGTTGCCGCAACCGCCGTCGCCCAGGCCCCCGCCGCTCCCGCCCTGAAGGCCGAAACGCCGCAGCCGGGCAAAGCGCCCGAGTCGCTCGTTTATGCCAAATCGCCGATCGTCGGCACGTTCTACGAGGGCCCGGCGCCCGGCGCGCCCCCGTTTGTGCGCATCGGCGAGCATGTCACGCCCGGCAAGGTGCTCTGCATTATCGAATCGATGAAGCTGATGAACGAGATCGAGGCGGACGTCGCCGGGATCGTCGAGAGCAAGCTCGTGCAGAACGGCCAGCCGGTGGAATACGGAGAAGCCCTGTTTGGCATCCGGCCCGTTTAAGAAAATCCTGATCGCCAACCGCGGCGAAATCGCTTTGCGCGTTATCTGTGCCTGCAAGGACCTCGGCATCCCGACGGTCGCGGTGTATTCGGAAGCCGACCGCTACAGCCTGCCGGTGCGCTTCGCCGATCAGGCAATCTGCATCGGGCCGGCGAAGAGCGCGCGCAGCTATCTGGATATTCCGTCGATCATCAGCGCGGCCGAGATCGCGCAGGTGGATGCGATTCATCCCGGATACGGGTTTCTGAGCGAGAACGCGGGCTTCGCCGAAGTTTGCCAGGTCTCCGGCATCAAGTTCATCGGACCGAAACCGGACGTGATTTCCGCCATGGGCCTGAAGGAACGCGCGCGCGCCATCATGAAGGAGTACGGCGTGCCGATTCTGCCCGGTTCGGAAGGCGTGCTGGAAAGCGCCGAAGAGGCGATGGAGGTCGCGGAGAAGATCGGTTATCCCGTGATCCTCAAGGCTTCGGCGGGCGGCGGCGGGCGCGGCATGCGGATCGTTTACAAGCCCGAGGATCTGACGGCAAATCTGGCGCAGGCGAAGGCGGAAGCGGGCGCGGCGTTTTCGAGTGCCGATGTGTATCTCGAAAAATACATCGGCTCGCCCCGCCATATCGAATTTCAGGTGCTGGCCGATGAGCATGGCAACGTGGAGATCCTCGGCGAGCGCGATTGCAGCATCCAGCGGCGGCATCAGAAGCTGCTTGAGGAATCGCCTTCGCCGGCCCTGCGCCGCGAGGTGCGGGAGCGCGTGATGGCGAAGCTGAAGGACGCGATCAAGGCCATCGGCTACAGCAACGCGGGAACGGTTGAGTTCCTGATGGACGAGAAGGGCGACCTTTATTTCATCGAGGTGAATGCGCGCATTCAGGTGGAGCATCCGGTGACCGAGATGGTGACCGGGATCGATCTGGTGAAGGCGCAGATTCGCATCGCGGCGGGCGAGAAGCTGAGCGATATCCTCGGCGGGCCGGTCGAGTTCCGCGGCCACGCGATCGAGTGCCGGATCAATGCCGAGAATCCGGAAACGTTCGCGCCGTCGCCCGGGCGGATTACCGGCCTGAATCTGCCGGGCGGCATCGGGGTTCGCGTGGATACCCATGCGTATCAGGACGGAGTGATCCCGCCTTACTACGATTCGCTGGTGGCGAAGCTGATTGTGCACGGCAGGGACCGCGCAGAGGCGATTCAGCGGATGAAGCGCGCTCTCGATCTGTTCATCGTGGAGGGAATCCACACCTCGATTCCGCTGCACAAACGAATTCTCAACGAGCCGGATTTCCTCAACGGCACGTTCGACACGAACTTCATCAAACGCTGGATGTAACGCTCAGAGCCGCGCTTCGGCCCAGAGCCCGACTTTTTTCAAAAGCCGCACCAGTTCGACGCGCTCGGCCGGCTTGAGCACGGCCATCGTTTCTTCCATATCCTGGGCGTGTTTCCGAAATGCCTTTTCGATGAGCCCGCGGCCGGATTCCGTCAGCCGGACAATGCGGGCGCGGGCGTCGTCAGGATCGGGGGTTCGCTCGACCAGTCCCCGCTCGGCGAGGCGATCCACCGCGGCGGTGGTGGAACCGCTGGCCAGAAGGACTTTCTTCCCAATGACATTGACCGGCTGAGGCCCTTTGTGCAGAAGGACTTCGAGCACGGCGAAGTCGGATAAACCGAGTCCCAGCCCCGAGATGCTGTGCAGGGCATTGCGTTCGACAGCCCGGCAGGCTTTCGACAGGACCAGCCAGACATGGGTTCCCGTTTCCTGTGACACCTTTGTTACATAATACTTGATGTCGAGATAATTTTCCACGAGAATAACCTTGAATCTTTATCAACGTGGTCTGAATCTATCTTGACGTCGAGATAAATCGACACCTACAGGAGATGGAAAAGATGAGCGATACCTGGAAGATCGACCCGGCCCATTCGACCGCGCAGTTCGTGGTCCGTCACATGATGATTACCAACGTCCACGGAGGCTTCAGCCATGTTCAGGGCACCGTGACGTGGGACCCCGGCAATCCGGCGGCGGCCGCGGTCGACGTCACGATCGATGCCACCACGGTGAACACGCACGAACCGCAGCGCGATGCGCACCTGAAGAGCGCGGACTTCCTCGACGTTGAGAAGTTCCCGACGATCACCTTCAAAAGCACGCGCATCACGCCGAACGCGGAGAACGAACTGGACGTTACCGGCGACCTGACGATTCACGGGGTGACGAAGCCGGTGACCCTGAAAGTCGAAGGACCCACGGCGGAGACCAAAGACCCGTGGGGAAATACCCGCATGGGCGCGTCCGCGAGGACGAAGATCAAGCGCAGCGAGTTCGGCCTCACATGGAACGCGGCGCTTGAAACCGGCGGCATTCTGGTGGGCGACGATCTCAAAATTGAAATCGAGGTTTCACTGATCAAGGGTTGAGGGTTGAAGAACGAGAGGTAAGGCCATGCAACGAAATATTGCCGGCGTCTATCGGGGCGCCGGCTTTCACTGGGTGGGCGACGGCTTCCGCGTCATGAACTATTTCCCGATGGGGAACGAATTGACGAAACAGCTCAGCCCTTACATCCTGCTCGACTATCACGCGCCGTTCGAATACACTCCGGCGGACCAGCCGCGCGGAGTCGGGGTGCATCCGCATCGCGGCTTCGAGACCGTGACGCTGGCGTTCGAGGGGAAGATCGCGCATCACGACAGCGCGGGAAACGCGGGCGTCATCGGACCGGGCGACGTGCAGTGGATGACCGCGGCGTCGGGCGTGCTCCACAAGGAGTATCACGAGCGCGAGTTCTCACGCGCCGGCGGCACGATGCACATGGCGCAGATCTGGGTGAATCTGCCGAAAGCCCACAAGATGGATCCGCCCCGCTACCAGAGCATTGTCGCGGCCGGGAAGGGCGTCGTTCGCCTGCGGGATGGAGCTGGCGAGGTTCGGGTGATTGCGGGCGAATACGAGGGGGCCCGCGGCCCGGCGAAAACTTATACGCCGGTCAATATGTTCGAGATCCTGCTGAACCCGGGCGGACACGTGCCGCTTTGCTTCCCCGCGCGGCAGAACACCGCCGTGCTGGTGATGAAAGGAACGGTCAACGTCAACCGCAGCACCGAGGGGCGCGAACTCGATCTCCTCGTCTTCGGACACGAAGGAGAGGACTTCGAGATCGGGACCGCCGGCGGCGCGCACCTTCTCCTGCTCAATGGCGAGCCGATCGACGAACCCGTCGTGCAGCACGGGCCGTTTGTCATGAATACCGCGGAAGAAATCCGGCAGGCGTTCGCCGACTTCCGCGACGGGAAGTTCGGAACGCTCGCCGCTTAACGGGCCCGGCCGGCGGCTCTCGAAAGTTGCGCTTCGGCCAGCAGGTCGCGCGCCGCACTGTGGGCCCGGCGCGCCCGCTCGAGGGCCGCCATGGCTCGTTCCATCTCGCGCGAATCGGGCTGACCCGAGAGCTCGAGCCGTCCAACCAGATCCACCTGCCGGACGTACTCGGCGTAAGTCAGCCGGTATTCGCGCTTTAACTCTTCAATTGCGGGAATTTCGACAACCACACTCTACAGACGAAATACGGGTGAAAAGGGTTCGCATTTTCACGCGGTTTTTCGCGCAGAGAGCGGACGGCTACTCCTCGTCCTCGTCGTAGTCTTCTTCGTCTTCTTCATCCTCGTCGAAGTCTTCGTCCTCGTCGTCTTCTTCCTCTTCGTCGAGGTCCTCCTCGTCTTCGTCGAGGTCGAGGTCTTCGAGGTCTTCGTCCTCATCCTCCTCGTCTTCTTCTTCCTCTTCCTCTTCTTCCTCTTCCTCGAAGTCCTCGTCTTCCTCGAACTCATCGAATCCGACGTCGTCCGGATTGCGGCGCGCGGGGCTCATGCGCCAGCTCTCCGCGTCCGAGGTCCCCATACTCACGAACTCATTCAAGTACGCCATATTTCCTCTTCACCGAAAGTAGCAGATGATTTCTGTTCTTCGATTGCAGTTTACCGTGTCCGGCGTTTTGCGCAACAGCCAATGAAGGAGTGTTCTCCGGGCACTGGGTTACACTTGAATTTCAGCACAAATGAAGCAGCGAATTCGTTCGACGACGGTGCTCTGTGTGCGCCGGGACGGGAAAGTTGTCATGGCGGGCGACGGGCAGGTGACTCTGGGCAATGAAGTCCTGAAAGCCTCGGCTCGCAAGCTGCGGCGCCTCTACGGCGACAGGATCATCGCGGGTTTCGCCGGCTCCACGGCCGACGCGTTCTCCCTGTTCTCGCGTTTCGAAGCGAAACTGGAGCAGTTCAACGGCAATCTGCCCCGTTCGGTGGTGGAACTGGCCAAGGACTGGCGCACGGACCGGATTCTGCGCCACCTGGAGGCCCTGCTGCTCGTGGCGGACGCGAAGAACACGTTTCTTCTGAGCGGGAACGGCGACGTGATCGAGCCCGATGAGGATGTGGCGGCAATCGGATCCGGCGGGCCGTTTGCGCACGCCGCCGCGACGGCGCTCATGCGGCACACGAAACTTTCCGCGCGCCAGATCGTAGAAGAAGCTATGAAGATCGCCAGCAAGACCTGTATCTATACGAACGACAACGTCACGTTCGAGGAGATCGGCTAGATGGTGATCTACCTTCCCGGCCCGCCCGTCGACCAGGGGCTGATGCTGGACGAACTGACGCCGCGGGAGATTGTCCGGGAGCTGGACAAGTACGTCGTCGGGCAGCCCGAGGCCAAGCGCGCGGTCGCCATCGCCCTGCGCAACCGGCTGCGGCGCCAGAAACTGTCGCCGGAAATGGCCGACGACGTGATGCCGAAGAACATCCTCATGATCGGGCCGACCGGCGTGGGGAAAACGGAACTGGCGCGGCGTCTGGCGAAACTGGCGAACTCGCCGTTTCTCAAGGTGGAGGCCAGCAAGTTCACCGAAGTCGGCTACGTCGGGCGCGACGTGGAATCGATGATCCGCGATCTGGTGGATATCGCGATCGACATGGTGCGGGACGAAAAACTGGATGAAGTCAGCGACCGCGCCGAAGCCAACGCGGAGAACCGGCTGCTCGATCTGCTGGTTCCTCCCGCTCCCGAAAACGCCGAAGACAATTCGAAAACGCGCGAGAAACTGCGCGAGCGCCTGCGCGACGGCAAACTCGACGAGCGCATGGTGGAAGTCGAAGTGAAGGAACGGGCGCCGACGTTCGAGATCGCAAGCAACGTGAATCTCGAGGAGATGGGCATCAACCTCAAGGACATGCTGCCGGCCATGTTCGGTTCGCGTCCGAAGAAACGCAACATGCGCGTCGCCGAGGCGATGGATTATCTTGTCTCGGAAGAGGAACAGAAGCTGGTCGACATGGAGCAGGTGACGCGCACCGCCATCGATCGCGTCGAATCGAACGGCATCATCTTCCTCGATGAAGTCGACAAGATCGCGGGCCGCGAAGGCGGGCATGGGCCGGACGTGAGCCGCGAAGGCGTGCAGCGGGACATTCTGCCCATCGTCGAAGGAACCACGGTGAATACCCGGCACGGATTCGTCCGCACCGATCACATTCTGTTCATCGCGGCCGGCGCCTTCCACGTTTCCAAGCCGAGCGAGCTGATTCCGGAACTGCAGGGGCGTTTCCCCATCCGCGTGGAGCTGAAGTCGCTTTCGGTGGAGGATTTCGTCCGCATTCTCAAGGAGCCGAAGAACGCGCTCGCCAAGCAGTACATCGCGCTGCTCGAGACCGAAGGCATCAAACTCACCCTGACCGACGACGCGCTCGAAGAGGTGGCGCGCTTCGCCGCGAAGGTCAATGAATCTTCCGAAAACATCGGCGCGCGGCGGCTGCACACCATCATGGAAAAGCTGCTCGAAGAAATTTCCTTCGAGGGGCCGGACCTGCGAAAAAAAACCGTGAAGGTCGATGCCGCATACGTGCGCAGGCAACTGGCGGATATCGTCAAGGACCAGGATCTGAGCCGGTATATTCTCTGATGCGTGCCGGGCTGAGCTCTGCAGCCGTAGCCATCGCCGCCGTTGCGTTCACCGGCTGCGGGTACATGGGCGAACCGCTGCCGCCGGCGCTCCGGCGGCCGGTTCCCGTCACCGATCTCACCGCGGTCGAGCGCGGCTCGAAGATCGCGATCCAGTTCACGGTGCCAAAGGTGACCACGGAAAATCTTCCCGTGGTCAAACCCGATATCGAACTGCGCGTGGGTCCGACAGGTGACAGTTTCCGCCCTGATGCGTGGGCTGTTAGCGCGGACCGGATCACGGCGATCCGCCAGGAAAAGGGAATCGCGAAGGCGGAGGCGCCGGTCTCCGCTTACGCCGGAAAACGGCTGGCCGTCGGCGTGAATGTTCATGGGCCGAATGGCCGGTCGGCGGGCTGGTCGAATTTCGTTCCGCTCACCATTGTGCCGGCGCTCGAAACGCCCGAAGGGCTGAACGCCGAGGATGGTCCGGATTCGATCGTCCTCTCCTGGCGCGGCACGGCCCCCGAATACCGCATCTTCCGCAAGACCGTCGCGTCTCCTGAATGGGAGCGCATCGGGACTTCCCCTTCGGCGAGATACTCTGACACAACCATCGAGTACGGGGAAACCTATCAGTACTACGTCCAGGCGCAGGCGAAAGCCGGCGATGGATATGCGGAAAGCGAAGAGTCGGATGTCAAAACCTTCAAGCCGGTCGACAGGTTCCCTCCCGCCGTGCCTTCCGGCCTGACCGCACAGCCCGGCGCGCGCAGCGTTGAACTGGTGTGGGAACGCAACACGGAGAGGGATTTCGCGGCCTACCGGATCTATCGCAACGGGCAGGCATTGCCTCAGACCGTGGCCTCGCCCGCGTACAGCGACCGCGACGTTCAGCCCGGAACCCGGTACGAATACCGGATCTCGGCCATCGACACCGCGGGGAATGAGAGCGCGCAATCGGCGCCTGCCTTCGTCGAAATCCCCTAGCGGGTACCAGTTCCGGATAGTACCGGAAGCCTCGCGAAGCGGGTGGCCGGATGACTAACCTGAGACTTGCTCGGGACTTGCTTCGGCCTTAACCCGGAGCTGACGGCACTGGAAGCCGTTGCCGCAGTGCGTGCGCGGGATCTGCGCTACGATACAAAAAACGGAGAGCCGGAAGTAAGGGCACGTTGTTGAGGCTTCCACCTGGAGCGTTTGTCGTGCTGCTCAATGGTGGTTCGGAGGAGAAGGTTGAGACGAGGCAGTTTTCTGGCCGGATTTGCGTTCCGCGGGATCGTGCTGGCGCTGGCAGCGATCGCCGCATCGCCAGCCCGGGCGAGTTCACTGACGATCATTCCCACGTTCAACTTCACGGGCTCGGGCCTGTCCGCGAGCGTGGTCAACAGCGTGGAATCGACGATCAACTCCGCAATCGCGATCTATGAAGCCGATTTCGCGAACTCGATGACAATCGACATCACCTTCAGCAACGCGACTTCGGGCCTCGGCGACAACAACACGGACCTCAACCCCGTTTCGTACGCGACGTTCGTCAGCGCTCTCTGGACGGAGGAGACGAAAGCCGGCAACCTCGCGCCGCTCGCGAACCTCTCGGAAACCGCCACGACGGATCCGGTAATGGGCAACACCACGATCTGGGTCAAGGATGCGAATCTCGACGCGCTCGGCCTCAGTGGACTCATCGACGTCCCGGCCGACCCGGCCGGGACGATCAACCTCAACATTTCGCAGATGACCGTCGACGGCGGCTCCTACAACCTGGAGTCGGTAGTCGAGCATGAGATCGACGAGGTGCTGGGCCTTGGATCGGGCCTCGACCTTTATGTGGAAGCTCCCGGCACGAATGAGTGGGAGACGATCATGCCGGAGGACTTGTTCCGGTATGCGTCGTACAACGGAACGGTCACCCGCTCCTACACGGTCTCTGCCACCAGCGCTTACTTCTCGCTGAACGGGATTACGGATCTGGCGCAATTCAACAATCCTGCGGCCTCCGCCTGCAAGACGAACGCGGCTTGCGGCGATTACGGAGACTGGGCCTCGGGAACCGGGAAAGTGCAGGTACAGAATGCTTTTGCCACCCCGAACACGTCGCCGGCGCTCGGCGTGGAACTGACGGCGCTCGAGGCCATCGGCTATGAGGCCGACCCCGCGCCGGAGCCTTCCACGTGGGCTCTGGCCGGAATTGGAGCTGCGCTCATCGGCAGTGTGGCGTGGCGCCGGGCTCGCGGGCGGAAACGGGCCGGACCTTTGGTACCTGCTGGACGGTCCCATTAGTACTGCGGAGATTGAGGCACTGACAAATAATCCGTTACCATACGGTACCGGGATTTTTCCATGGGTATTTTTCTGACCCGGCACGGTGGGCGGCGAACTGTGACGAAAGTTCCAGGTCTGGTTCTGGCAGCGGCCATCGCGCTGGTGATGGCTTCGGACAGCCGCGCCAATTCGTTCACGATCATTCCCGAATTTGACAGCTCGATTACCGGCGACCCGAACGCAACCGTCATCGAAAACACCATCGACACCGCCGTCGAGACGTACGAGGCGATCTTCAACAACCCGATCACGCTGCACATCACCTTTTCCGAAATGACCAGCGGCCTCGGCGAGAGCAGCTTCGACCTCTATGAGATTCCCTACTCGGAGTTCTATACGGCGCTGGGCGACGAAACCCCGAGCCCGCAGGATACGCTGGCGCTGGCCAGCCTGCCGGACACCACGAACAATCCCGTGACCGGCACCGCCGAAATGCTGATCAAACCGGCCAACGCCGCGGCCCTCGGCATCAATCTCGGCCTTCCGCCGAATACAAGCGACGGGACAGTGAGCATCAACACTTCGCTCACGACACCGGGGTCCAGTGGCACCTCGGGCACGTACAGCCTTCTCTCCGTCACCGAACACGAGATCGACGAGATTCTCGGGCTGGGTTCGACACTGGGCCTGACCCTGTCGGGCAACGAAGACGATATGCCTTCACCCGAGGATCTCTACCGCTACGACGCCAGCGGCAATCGCAGTTTCACAACGTCTTCCACCGCGCAGGCATATTTTTCGATCGACGGCGGCGCCACTCTGCTCGCTCAGTTCAACAACACCGGCGTGGGAGATTACGGCGACTGGGCGACTTCCGGCACGCCCCAGGTGCAGGACGCCTTTGCCACCCCCGGCTCCAGCCCGACCCTTGGCCCCAATGAAATCACGGCTCTGAACGTCATCGGCTACGAACTGATCACGCCGGAACCCGCCACGTGGTGGCTCGTTCCGGCGGGCCTCGCCGTGGTCATCTGGCGACGCCGCGCCCGTTATACTGGTCGGGGATGAAGCTTTTCCGCGACGGGTTCCGGGGGATGGATGCGTTGGTCAGTCATCTCCGGAAGGCCATGGGACCGGCGGTGGTCCGCAAAGAGTACGGCGGGGCCTTCGGCAAGGCCTGAGCGGCAGTCCCTTGGCAACGCTCTGGATTCTGCTGGCGATTGGCGCAGCCGCGGTGGCCCTCGTGGCGCATCGGCTGCTGCGCAGGCAGCCCGGCGCCGAGGAACTGGAACGCCAGAGGCGTGAACTGATCCATCAGGCAGGCAAACTGGGCGACGGCGAAATCATCGACGTCGATGGCCTCGTGCTCGTCTATTCGTACGCGGTCGCGGGGGTGAACTATACGGTCTCGCAGGATGCGACGGCGCTCGAAGCGCTGCTGCCGGCGGACCGGATGTCCCTCGTCGGTCCGGTGCTGGTCAAGTTCCTGCCGCGCAATCCGGCCAACTCCATCGTGCTGTGCGAGGAATGGACCGGGCTTCGCCATCTTCAGGCGTAGAATCGGCTGCATGGCACACCAGTTCACGACTTCTTACCGGAACGATTCGCTGGCGATTTTCCGCCAGTACAAGGGCCTCGGCGAGCGCGCCATGAAGCAGGTCACCGACGAGCAGTTGTCGATAGCGCTCGACGCCGAGCAGGATTCGATTGCGCAGGTGGTGAAACATCTGGCGGGGAACATGCGTTCCCGCTGGACGGATTTCCTTGCCACGGACGGCGAAAAGCCGGACCGCAACCGGGACAGCGAATTTGAAAATCCGCCGGCGACGCGCGAGGAGATCATGACGCTGTGGAACGAGGGCTGGGCGCTGGTGTTCGCCGCGCTCGAACCGCTCTCGGACGGCGATCTGGGACGCACCGTCACCATTCGCGGCGAAGCGCATTCGGTGATGCAGGCGATCAACCGGCAGATCGCGCACTATGCGTACCACGTGGGGCAGATCGTGCTGATCGCGAAGTATTTCAGCGGAGAACAGTGGAAGTCGCTGACGATTCCCCGCGGGAAGTCGCAGGAGTTCCTCGAGCGCGTGGTGACGGGTCAGGCGAGCCAGCGTCAGTCGCCGCGATGATGATCGATGAAGTGCCGGTCGATCGCCCTGCGTCCGGCGAAACCTTCGTCGACGCCGTGCCAGTGACCGATATCGGACTCATCGACGCGCCAGCACAGATAGACTTCCCGGCCTTCAAACAGCGTGGGGAAATCGACGAGCCCGGTATCCAGGTCTTTCACCAGAGCCCCGGCTTCTTCGATTCGTTCGAGCGCGGTCTTGAGCGCGGCCGCGCTCGAATCGTACTGATTTTTCCAGGATTCGGCCTGCGCGGTATCCACCTGAATGCCGCCGGCCATGAGAATGCGCTGCGTGAGCCGGTTGAGCGAGCGCTCCGCGTCCTGATTCTTTGCTTTGGCGTGAAGCGCCTCGCGCATGCTTCTGCCCACGAGCGGGAGCGCGGCTCGCGCTTCGCCGAGAGTGAAGTAGCGCGGCATCAGACCGTGACCGTTTCTTCGGCCTTTGCGTAGTGAGAATCGACGTAGTGGTTCAGGATGGTCATGAACTCGGCCACGATCGCGTCGCCGCGCAGAGTCGTCGAGAGTTTGCCATCCACGTAAACGGGAGCCACGGGCTCTTCGAAGGTTCCGGGCAGGGAGATGCCGATATTGGCGTGCTTCGATTCGCCGGGGCCGTTGACCACGCAGCCCATCACCGCGACTTTCATGGTCTCGACACCTTCGTACTGGCCCTTCCAGACGGGCATGCGCTCGCGCAGATAGGTCTGGATCTGGTCCGCCATATCCTGGAAGAAGGTGCTGGTGGTGCGGCCACAACCGGGGCAGGCGGTTACCTGCGGCGCGAAATTGCGGATGCCCATCGACTGGAGAATCTGCTGGCTGACGAAGACTTCCTCGCAGCGGTCGCCGTCCGGCAGCGGCGTGAGCGAAGCGCGGATCGTATCGCCGATGCCCTCCTGCAGGAGGACCGCCAGCGCGGCAGTGGTTGCGACGATCCCCTTCGCCCCGAGGCCGGCTTCAGTGAGCCCGAGATGGAGCGCGTAATCGCTCCGGCGCGCCATCGAGCGATAGCAATCGATCAGATCCTGAACGTTGCTTACCTTGGCGCTGAGGATGATGTGATCCTTCGGCAGGCCATAGCGTTCGGCCGCGGCGGCGGATTCAAGAGCGCTCACGACGATCGCGTCGAGCGTCACTTCCCGCGCGTCTTTCGGTTCGGCGAGCCTGTTGTTCTCATCCATCATGCGCGTGAGCAGCGCGCCATCGAGCGAACCCCAGTTGACGCCGATCCGCACGGGCTTGTCGTGCTCGATCGCCACTTCGATCATGGTGCGGAAATTGTCGTCGTGCTTTTTGCCGATGTTGACGTTGCCGGGATTGATCCGGTACTTGGCGAGGGCCTTCGCGCAGGCGGGATACTTCTTCAGCAGCAGGTGGCCGTTGTAGTGGAAGTCGCCGATGACCGGCACCTTCACGCCGAACATATTGAGCGTGTCCACGATCTTCGGAACGGCGGCGGCGGCCGTTTCGGTGTTCACCGTGACGCGCACCAGCTCGGAACCCGCGCGCGCGAGGGCCATCACCTGGTTGACCGTTGCGGTGACGTTCGCCGTATCGGTGTTCGTCATCGACTGGACCACGATCGGGTTCGTCCCGCCGACCTTGACACCGCCGACGTTTACAGCAACCGACTTCCGGCGCCTGATCTCTGCCATTCAGCCCCCTGATGTTTCTGAAACCCTTATTTTACCAGCGCCGGCTCGCGTACCGCGGGCGCGGCAACGCTCCGCTTCACCAGCAGATACGCGAGCGCCGGGCCGAGCGCGACCATCCAGCAGACCGGCGCAAAGCCGAAATGATCCACCAGCCAGCCGATGACCGGGGACACGACGGTCTGGAGCAGGCCATAGGCGCAGCCGAGCGCCGCGATGGCGATGCCGGCCCGTTCCCCGCCCCAGAGATCGAGCGGAATGGCGTAGATGTTGACGCTGCCTCCAAGGATGGCGAAATAGCTGAGCGAGATGGGCACCAGCGCAATCAGAGGAGTGGCAGCGAAGGGAGCGAGGATGGTGATCAGGCAGCCGAAGGCGGATATCAGAGTTGCCCAGGCGCGCGCCTGAGCGGCGGGCATGCCCCGCTTGATCGCGTGGCTCGAAAGCCAGCCGCCGGCGAATCCTCCCAGCATGGACGCGATGGGAGGCACCCAGACGAAGCCGGAAGCCTGGGCGGTGGTCAGCTGGTAAGTCTGGACGTAGTAGATCGTGATCCAGTTGGTCCAGAAGGTGTAGCCGATCATCCAGAGCACGTTGGCGAACGCCAGAGTGAGCAGGCGAGGATCGCGCAGAAGATCGAGGCCGCCGCGCTTGTTCTGCGGCGCGACTTCCTGCCACGGCCGGACGGTGCGGCGCACCAGCACCCAGACGGGAATCCATGCCAGCCCCAGCGCCGCGCAGACGAAAAACGGACTGCGCCAGCCGGTGAAGATGGCGACGAGCAGCGGCGCCATCACTCCCGCGAGCGCGATCCCGACCTGCGTAAACGCGGCGCCTGTGGCGAGGTTCTTCGGCTCGAGGTAGATGCTGTTCAGCTTCCCGGCGGCGGGGACACCGGCCGATTCGCCGATGCCAAGCAGAATCCGCCCGCCGACGAGTTCCGTGAAATTCCGGCTGACGCCGCAGATCGCCGAGCTGAAAGACCAGAGCGCTACCGAGAGGATGATGCCGAGTTCGAGCCCCAGCCGGTCAAGGAGCCAGCCCATGGCCGGAGCCGCAAGTGCGTAGGCGAGACCGAAGGCGGAGAGCAGGAAACCGAAGTCGGTGTTCGAGAGGTGGAATTCGGCCTTGACGCGCGGTCCGGCGGCGCTCAGAACCAGGCGGTCCAGATAGTTCCATGCGGAGGAGAGGCAGAAGACCGAAACGGCAAACCAGCGGGCGGCTGAGGAACTCGGACGTGACGCGGACTCGGCCATAAAGGAAATACGAGTTTACCGCTCAGCCCGGACCGGAAGGCTCCAGAAACAAAAAACCCCTACTGCTGCAACCCGGCCTGCGAAGGAATAACGAGCCGAGCTGCGATCGCCGCTCCCGAAAGCCGCGATCTCGAACCCGCTACCCTTTTCGCGTACGTGTTGCAGCAGAGGGCAGGTTTGGAGTACTTCTAACGATTCGCGAACTAGGATAGCAAACCCGTGTCCATGAATCGAGTTTTTCAAGTGGTTGATTTAGCACGGCCAACCGGCATTTGTCGGGCAACAGGCGTGGCTGGGTGGGGCCGGGGTGTGTCGGGCCGACACACCCAGACTCACTTCGAAACCGAAGGCGCGGAAACCATCGATTTCCAGGCCGCTTCATCCTGCCCCGCGCTCAACTGATTCGCGCAGCGCACCAGCGGCAGGCGCAGCAGCGTCGGTTCGCGCTCGATGCGGCCGATCAGTTCGGCATCGGTAACTTTCAGGTACTTGAGACCGGCGTCCTCCCAGGCCTTCCCTTCCGTATCGAGCAGTTCGCGCAGCCCGAAGCGGTCGGCAAAGCGCTTGATTTCAGCCGGCGCCATGGCTCTCTGCTTCAGATCCACGAAGTGAATGGCAACGCGCCGCTCCTTGAAGAAGCGCTCGGCCGCGCGCGTTGCCTGCGAGTTTTTCACGCCGAAGATCTGGACGCCCTGCATCCCGGCACCGATTGTATCGTCCCTGGGATTTCTGCGGTCTCTGGCCCCGGCCGACAGGAAGTGAGGCCGCCGGTGTTCCATAATCGGCTATGCGGTTTGCGTCTCTCTTTCTGGGACTGGCAGCCCTGCCCCTGGCAGCCCAGCAACAACAGCAGCTCGCGCGCGACATCTTCAAACAACTGATCGAAATCAATACAACCGACTCGATTGGTGACAACACGCGCGCCGCCGAAGCCATGGCCGCGCGTTTCCGCGCCGCGGGCTATCCGGAGAGCGATATCCACGTTCTGGGTCCGGCGCCGAAGAAGGGGAACGTCGTCGTCCGGCTGCACGGCACGGGCGCGGCGAAGCCGATTCTCTTCATCGGACACCTCGATGTGGTCGAAGCGAAGCGCTCGGACTGGTCTTTCGATCCCTTCGAATTCCGCGAAGAAGGCGGCTACTTCTACGGCCGCGGCGCGCAGGATATGAAGGGCGACGATGCCATTCTCGTCACCACCTTCCTGCGCCTGAAGGCTGAAAACTTCCGCCCCGCGCGCGACATGATTCTGGCCCTGACCTCGGACGAAGAAGGCGGAAATTACAACGGCATCGACTGGCTGGTGAAGAACCATCGCGATCTGATCAATGCCGAATTCTGCATCAACTCCGATGGCGGCGGCGGTGAAATCCGCAGCGGGAAGCATGTCTCGATGCAGATCGAGGCCGCCGAGAAGGTGTTCCTCAGCTTCCGTCTCGAAGTGACTAACCCGGGCGGCCACAGCTCGCTGCCGACCAAAGACAACGCCATTTACCATCTCGCGGGCGGGCTCGCGCGCCTGGCCAATTTCGATTTCCCGGTTCATCTCTTCGACGTGACGCGCGGGGAACTGGAGCGCATGGCCGCGCTCGATTCCAGCCAGACCGGCGCCGACATGAAGGCGGTTCTCATCAACCCCGGCGACACGGCAGCCGTGGAGCGGCTTTCGAAGGTGCCGCTCTATAACGCGCTGCTGCGCACCACCTGCGTCGCGACCATGCTCTCCGGCGGGCACGCCGAGAACGCGCTGCCGCAGACCGCTTCAGCCACGGTGAACTGCCGGCTTCTGCCGGTGGATAATCCGGCGGACGTGGAAAAGACGCTGATCGCCGTGCTCGACGACCCGAAGATCTCGGTCACCCAAATGGCGCCGCCGAAGTTCAGCAGGTTCACGCCGATCAACACCCAGGTGATGGCCGCCGTGACGGCGGCAACCGGTAAACAGTGGCCCGGGCTGCCGGTGATGCCGATCCTGATGACCGGCGCGAGCGACGGCGTTTATCTGAGCGTGGCGGGCATCCCGGCATACGGAGTCGGCGGGATCTTCACCGATCGCGACGACATTCGCGCGCACGGGCGCGACGAACGCATCCTCGTGAAATCGTTTTACGACGCGATTGATTTCATGTACGAAGTGGCGACGCGGCTCGGCCGGAACTGACTGGAGGCGGAGTTCAATCTGTGGATGCGGCTTCAGAGTCTGTGTGAGAACTCCGGTTCACGGGTATTCGGCTGCGGGGGTGGTCCGGAAAATCCGGTACAGACAGCCTTTTTCGCGCCGTCCTGGCTCTCACGCAGAGGTTTTATAACGCGAAAAAGGAGTCTGTCCCGGTTTTCCTCAGCGGTTACTCAGGAGCAAGGGCCCTGAGCGCAGTTCTCACACAGTCTCTTCAGCCGCGTCGCTTTATGCTCCCGCCGCGGGAGCCTTCCTCTTGCGCGGCGCGGCGGCCTTGCGGGCGCGGCGCGGCGGCGCAATGACGTTGCCGTCCACATCGGGCCCTGCAGCCTTCTTCGTGCCCTTCTTGACGCGGGGCGAACCGGCCGTCGGCTGGCCCGGCACGATCGGCTGGGGCTCTTCGATCTCCTCGCCGATCTCCGGAATCGGCGCCGCCTCCGGTTCCGGAATGGCCGGCGGGTGGAACTCGGCGCCGAGGAAGACCATGAGGGTTTCCGAAGATTCATCGGGCACGATCCGCACCACGGTTTTGTCCTGCGCGTAGTTCAGGAATTCGCTGAACTCCTGGAAACCGTAGACCTTCCAGTCGAAGTCCGCAGACTCTTCGCGCACCCAGGCGGCCAGTTCGTCCATCGGGACGCCTTCTTCCATCTCGAGACGATGGTTTTCGAGCACGTCACGCAGCACCGGCAGCGCTTCTTCGGGGCGAACCGTCTTTTCCGGCGCGCCGTTGCGCTTGCGCTGGATCATGTAGCGGCCTTCGCCGCCTGTCACCTGAATGAGATCGGCCTTGCGCAGCCGGTCGATGAAATCCGTGAACGATCCGGCGCCGTAGGCGCGTTCGCTGAAACTCGAATCGAGCTGCAGCATGGTCGATTTGAGCAGACCGAGCTGCGGACGGACTTCACGCCGCTCGAGCACCTGCAGAGCGCGCTCCACAAGCGGCATGGCAAGGTGCAGATCGAGCGCCGGCGGACGGCGCTGTCCGCCGCCACCGCCGCCCTGCTGCGGACGGCTCTCCTTCTGGACGGCGCGTTCCGCCTGCGGCTGGCTCGGTTGTTCGCGCGGCGGCCTGCCCCCGCGGTTATCCTCGAGCATCGATTCATAGCTGATGAACTCGTGACAGTTCTTCTGCAGAATCGTGCTGGTGAAGGCCTTGCCGCCCACCACGAAAACCGTCCGGTCATACTGCTTGAGCTTGTTGACGAGCGCGATGAAGTCGCTGTCGCCGCTGATGATTGCGAACGCGTTGATGTGCGCGTGGGTAAACGCCATTTCGAGCGCGTCGAGCGCCAGATTGATATCGGCGCCGTTTTTGTCGCCGCGCGGCGAGGGGTCGCGCTGCACCATCTGGACGGCGTATTCAGAAAGCTGCCGCGTCGAGTTTTCCAGCCGTCCCCAGTTCGCATAAGCGATCTTGGTAACGATCTCGCCGCGTTCCTTGAGCGCTTCGAGCACGATGGAAACATCGAACTCGCGCTGCAGAGTCGATTTGACTCCAATTTCGATATTGTCGAAGTCGATGAAGACCGCGATCTTGAGGTGCTTGTCCATATTCACCTTTAGTGGAATTTCAGTTCTCTAACGCGCCGCCGGCGAAGCCGCCTGGCGGACGCAGGAAACGATCGATTCCAGCGAAGCTCCCGGCTGGAAAACGGCGGCCACTCCCTGCCGTTCCAGTTCCCGGGCATCCTCGTCCGGAATAATGCCGCCGACGATCACCTTTACGCCGGCCATATCTTTCTCACGCAACAGTTCCAGGACGCGCGGCACAATCGCACCGTGCGCTCCGGAGAGGATCGAGAGCCCGATCACCTGCACGTCCTCCTGCAGGGCGGCATTCACAATCATTTCCGGGGTCTGTCGCAAACCAGTATAAATGACTTCCATGCCGGCGTCGCGGAGGGCGCGCGCGATGATCTTCGCGCCGCGGTCGTGACCGTCGAGGCCAGGCTTGGCTACAAGTACGCGAATCGGATGATCCATCTTTTACAATTCGGCGGCTTCTGACTAAAAACTCATTCGCTCCGTGTAAGTCCCGAAGACTTCGCGAAGCACGTCGCAGATCTCGCCCACGGTTGCCCAGGAACGGACGGCGTCGATCAGAAACGGCATCAGGTTGCTGTCGCCTTCGGCGGCGCGGCGCAAAGCGTTCAGAGAACGCTCCACATTTCCATTATGCCGTTCTTTGCGCAGCCGGTGCAGCTTTTTCGCCTGCTGGCTGTGGGCGGTCTGGTCGATCCGCAGGGTATCGATGGGCGGTTCCGGTTCCTGGCTCTGGAAGCGGTTCACCCCGACGATCACGGCCGCTCCCTGCTCCACCTTCTGCTGGTATTCGTAGCTGGCGCGCGAAATCTCGCTCTGAGGATAGCCGGCGTTGATGGCCGCGATCATGCCGCCCATTTCATCGATGGCCTGGATGTAGTCCCGGGCGCCGTCCGCCAGCTTTCGGGTCAGGTTTTCAAGGAACCAGCTGCCGCCGAAGGGATCGGGCGCCGCGGTGACTCCGCTTTCGTACGCGATCACCTGCTGGGTGCGCAGCGCGAGCGTCACGGCGTGTTCATTCGGCAGGGCGTAAGCTTCGTCGAGCGAATTCGTATGCAGCGATTGCGCGCCGCCGAGAACCGCGGCCAGCGCCTGAATCGCCGTCCGGACCACGTTGTTGTACGGCTGCTGCCAGGTGAGCGAGCACCCGGCCGTCTGCGCATGGAAGCGCAGCTTCATGCTGCGTTCATCGCGCGCGCCGTAGCGGTCGCGCAGGATCGTGGCCCAGAGCTCCCGCGCGGCGCGGTACTTGGCGATCTCTTCGAAGAAATCGTTGTGGGCGTTGAAGAAGAAGCTGAGGCGCGGCGCGAAATCATCGATGGCGAGGCCGCGGCGCAGGGCCCAGTCCACGTATTCGAGGCCGTCGCGCAGGGTGAACGCCAGCTCCTGCAACGCCGTCGAACCCGCTTCGCGGATGTGATAGCCGCTGATCGAGATGGGGTTGAAGCGCGGCGTATGCTGCGCGCTGTACTCGATCGTGTCGGTCACCAGGCGCATCGACGGTTCGGGCGGGAAGATGTACTCCTTCTGCGCGATGTATTCCTTGAGGATGTCGTTCTGCAGCGTTCCGGAAATCCGCTTCAGGTCCGCGCCCTGCTTCTCGGCGACCACCAGATACATCGCCCAGAGAATGGCGGCGGGCGAGTTGATGGTCATCGAGACGGTGACGTCGTTGAGCGGAATGCCCGCGAACAGCGTCTCCATGTCTTCGAGCGAAGCAACCGGCGCGCCGCATTTGCCGACCTCGCCTTCCGCCATCGCGTGATCCGAGTCGTAGCCCATCAGGGTGGGCAGATCGAAGGCGACCGAAAGGCCGGTCTGGCCCTGTTCGAGCAGGTAGCGGTAGCGGCGGTTGGTTTCTTCAGGCGTCGCAAAGCCGGAGAACTGGCGCATGGTCCAGAGCCGGCTGCGATACATGCTTTCGTGAATGCCGCGCGTGTAGGGGAACTGGCCGGGTGCGGAAAGCTCACCGGGCGCGTCGGCCGGACCATACGCCGGCTCGACCGGGATGCCGCCGAGGGTGGTGAACTGCCGCGCTGTGGCTACCGACATCGCCTCACTCCCATTCGATCGTACCAGGTGGCTTGTGGGTCAGGTCGTAGTAGACACCCGCAATACCAGCAAGAGCCATCAGGCGGCTCGAAAGTGCCTCGAGCAGTTCATCCGGCATCGCCACGGAATCGGCCGTCATTCCGTCGACCGACTGCACCGGGCGAAGCACGACGGAATCGCGATCCTCACCCGCGCCGAGCGGTATCAGGATCACGGGAAACTGCCAGACCTTCGCTTCGAAACCGGACTTGTCGCACAATTCGCGCACGATGGCATCGGCGCGCCGCAGCAGATCGAGCCGGCTGCGATGGATCTCGCTCGCGAATACCCTCTGCTTTTCGAGCGGCTCGCGGCTGCGCACGCGGGCAATCACCCGGTTCACGCCGCGCATGCTGTTGATGAGTTCCGTCGCTTCGTCCTGCAGCCTGCCGGAGCACGAGGGGAACCTGTCGATGGCCAGTACCGGCGCATACGTGCGCGAATCGCCCTGCACCCCGACGGATTGTACGGGGATTATCCAGCCCTCGGGCACCTGCTTCACTGGCGCATCGGCTTTGGCGCAGAGGCAGCGGATGGCGAGGCCGGGGCCCGGGAACGGATGCCGGTCGAGCAGTTCCGCCGGCAGCCCGAGCTGGGCGCCGATGGCGCGAACCTCGTCCTTGTAAAAATCCGCCAGCGGTTCCACGATGCAACCCGCGTCCATGAGCTTCTGAATTCCCGGCACGCGGTTGTGGTGCGTCTTGATGGTGGCGGAATTCGCGGTGCCGCCGGATTCGATGGTGTCGGGGTAGATCGTTCCCTGACCGAGCAGCCATCCGCCGGCGAGCAGGCCGTGCGATTCGATGATCCGTTCCTGCACTTTGACGAACTGTTCGCCGATGATGTGGCGTTTCTGCTCCGGCTCGCGGGCGTTTTCAAGCGGCGTCAGGAACTCGGCTTCCGCGCGCTCAATCTCGACCACGCCATGGCCCAGCCGTTCGAACGTGCGCTCGACAAACTCCGTCTCGCCCTCCCGCATCAGACCGGTATCGACGTAAACGCCGTGCACGCGATCGGCGCCCAGCGCGCGGAGGCAAAGCGTGAACGCGACGGTGGAATCGACGCCGCCGCTGACGAAGAAGAACACGCGCCGGCCGGCTACGGTCTTCCGGATCTGCTCTTCCACGAGGGCCACACGTTCGCCGGCATTCCAGTCCTTCCTCGAGCCGCAGATATCGAAGACGAAGTTGCGCAGGATCTTCATGCCCTCGGTGGTGTGAACCACCTCGGGATGGAACTGCACGGCGTGCAGGTGCCGCGCCGGGTCTTCAATGGCCGCGATGGCGCAGGTCGCCGTGGTCGCCAGCACACGGAAACCGGGCGGCGGAGCGACGACCACGTCCCGGTGCGACATCCAGATCTGCTGGTGATCGCGCACGCCGCGCAACAGCTCGGATTCCACGTTCAGCAGATCGAGAAACGCCAGCCCGTATTCACCCTTAGTCCCCGGCGTGACCTTCCCGCCGAGCTCCTGCGCCATCAACTGCTGGCCGTAGCAGATCCCGAGAACGGGAATCCCGGAGGTGAGAACCGATTGCTGAACGCGCGGGCTGTCGGGGTCGTAAACGCTGTGCGGCCCACCGGAAATAATGATGCCGCGGGCCGATTCGACCTCGTCGAGTGAAGCGCCGCTCGCAAAGACTTCAGAGGAGACACCCAGTTCCCGAACCTTGCGGGCGATGAGATGACAGTACTGACCGCCGGTGTCGAGTACCGCGATTTGTGCCTGTTTCAAAACCCGGGGACTATTTGCGCGTCCTCTCGGCGACCATCTTGCGCGCGCTGTTCATCAGAGCCTGCGCCTTGGGGAGCGATTCAATCGCCGCTTCGACTTCCGGATCGGTCATGATCTGGTACTTGCGGCTCTCGTCCACGCTGAACGCGGTCTGGTAGATCTCGGCCTGCACGCGTCGTCTGGTCCAGTCGTAGTCCTTCGTGAAATCGGCTTCGGTGAATTCGAACTTCTCCTGGAGAAGGTAGTTGTGGAAGTCGTCCATGATCGCCGAATCCACATTCCAGCCCTGCGGAAGCTGCGTCCTGTGCGACGCGAAGAAATGCTTGGTGTAGTTCTGCAGCTCGTACTTCACGAGCAGGTCCGTCTCGAAAGCGTCCAGCTTCGGCGGCATGTATTTTTCGTCCGGAGAGATTCCGCCGCCGCCGTAGACCGTGCGGCCGCTGTCGGTCATCTTCACGTCGGCCGGATTCCGCGCCGCCGTGTTGTTCCGGTAGTAGTAGTCGAAGAACGATGTGTTCGAGTAATCGCGCTGGATCAGGCGTCCGCTCGGCGTGTAGTACTTCGCCGTGGTCAGCGCGAGGCCGGTGTTTTCCACCAGCGGATAGACCGTCTGCACGAGACCTTTGCCGAACGTGTTGTCGCCCATGATCCAGGCGCGGTCGTGATCCTGCAGCGAGCCGGAAACGATTTCAGCGGCTGAAGCGGAATTGCGGTTCACCAGCACCACGATCGGATATTCACGCCCGTGATTGCCGTTGCGCGCCGTATAAGCGTGCTCGGCCGAAGCGCGTCCCTTGTGGGAAACGATCACGTCGCCCTTGGTGAGGAAGTGGTCCGCCACCGCGACCGCTTCATTCAGCAGGCCGCCGGGGTTGCCGCGAAGATCGAGAATCAGGCCCTTGAACGAATCCTCGTTCATCGCCTTCAGCGATTCTTCCATCTCGTGGCTGGTGGTTTCGTTGAACTGTTCGAGCTTGATATAGCCGACGCCCGGCTTCACGAGGAACGCGTCAGGCACGCTCTTGCGGTTGATTTCGTCGCGGATGATCTTGAAGATCAGCGGCTCGTCATTGCCTTCACGCGCGATCTTGATCGTGACCGGGGTGCCCTTCGGTCCCTTGAGCAGGTCGGCCACGTGGGTGGAATCGAGATTGTCGGTCGGGGTATCGTTGACGGCAACGATCACGTCGCCCGGCCGGATGCCGGCTTTGTACGCCGGAGAGCCGACAAACGGCGCCATCACGATGGTCTTGCCGCTGCGTCCCTGCACCTGCATGCCGACGCCGTAGTAGTGGCCGCGCTGCTCTTCACGCAGATTCTCGAGGTCCTTGGGATCGAAGAAATTCGAGTGCGGATCGAGCGTCCGGAGCATGCCCGGAATCGCGCCCTTGTAAATCGATTTGTCCGGGTTCACCGGATCGGCGAAGTTCTTTTCCACGGTCGAGTAGACCGAGGTAAAGGTCTTCATGCTGGACTGGACGTCGTCGTTCGAAGTGGCAGCCGCGGCTACGTTGATGCGAGGCCCGTAAAGCCCCCCGGCGATCGCGGAGAGCAGCACCAGGGAGGGGATGAAAAGAATCGACCGGCGTTTTTTTGCCATGCGGCGATTACCGTCCTTGATAAAAAGTATAGCAACGAAGATGCAACATAAGTCAGGACGTGCGCGGCGAATCTTTGGTCACAGATTTCCCACCACAGCCAGGGACAGTACCCTTTTTCGCGCCACAACCTATCAATCGGTAGTCAACACCTCGGCGCGAAAAAGGTGTACTGTACCCTCCACCGCGCTCCAGGTCCGAAGCTGTTATGAGGCTGATTTTCATGCTCCCGCGTGACGACGAAGGCATCGTCCCGCTGAACTGTCCGTTTTTTCAGCAACCTTCCAGGACTTGGGACGTTTGCGGCGAATTTCGGTCACGGATTTCCGAGCTTCATGAAAGCCCCGATCTTGTCGTTCAGGAATTTGGCGTCGTCCGGATTGCTGGCCGCGCCGGCCGTGTGGCCCCAGAGGGAGGGGATCGGGACGAAGAACACGCCAGGGATGAACTGCGCCTCGTATTTCGCGTCGCCAACCGGGAAGTAGAGGTCGGTTTCCGACGGCATGTAGAGCACCGGGACGCGGATCGAGCGCAGCGCTGCCTCCACATCGCCGTTGAATCCATTGGTTTCGCCGACGTCGTGCCTTTGCCAGGTACGGGCCTGCAGAATCAGATCGTTGGCGTCGTTGCGGAAGCGCGTCCGGAAGCTTTCCATCTCCTGCTCCAGGGTGGTTCCGGGCGGCGTCACGGTTTTCCACAGCTCCTTCCGCCACCATTCCTGGGAATAGAGCCAGCCCGCCCAGACCATCCCGAACGCCGCTATCCCTTTGACCGGCGGGGTCTTGTAATCGCCGTCGAGGAAAGCCGGATCGGCCTCGATCGCCGCGATCTGGCCTTCCAGCCGGACGATCCCGTGGGGCCAGGCTTTCGCCGTGCCCGAAGTCGCGACAATGCGGCTCGGGAAATCCGGATAGCTGACGGCCCACTGGAACGCCTGCTCGGCGCCCATGGAGAACCCGATGATGGCGCGAAGATGGGTGATTTTGAGCTCTTCGGTCAGAAGTTTGTGCACGATTTCGACGTTGTCGCGAATCGTCATGACGGGGAAGCGCGGCCCGTGGAACGGCTCCGGGGTATTGCTCGGAGACGACGACCGGCCGTTGCCGAAGAGTTCCGTGGCGACGAGAAACAGCTTCGAGGGGTCGAGCGCCTTGTCGGGGCCGATGATCCATTCGTAGCCGTGCAGGTTGGCCATATAGTGCGAGGGGAGCAGCACCACGTTGTCTTTCGCCGCATTCAGATGGCCGTAAGTGCCGTAGACGAGTTTCGCCTGCGGCAGGGTGACGCCACTCTCGGTATGGAAATTCGGAACCACGAACTCATGCTGCTCGGCCTGAGGCCGTGCCGTCTGGCCGAAAACGGGAACCGCGATCAGCAGGGGAAGAATGACGCGCTTCATATGCAGCTTTGGTTCAGTATAGGCAGGTCTATGCTGGAAGTTGGAATCCCGGCCGTTTATTACGATTGTCAGCGGGCTGCCACGCTCCGGAACCTCCATGATGATGCAGATGCTGGCGGCCGG